>PLSJ01000137.1 GCA_003165115.1 Syntrophaceae bacterium
TGGCCGCTTTGCGTCGGAATACGCAAATATAGGCGGTGCTTACATAGCAGAAACGATGAAGACCTATGCCCTTTACGGCATTGATCACGTTCTCTGTCCCATCCACGTTGAAGAGCCGTACTTCTGCGGCCTTCCGCGAATCAAAGCTTGTCGATGCGGCCAGATGGTAAAAGTCATGGCTGTTCCGCAGAACTTCTTTTCTCCCCGTGCGGCAGCGCGAACGTAGTTTCGAACATGTATCATATTTTGGGACGCGTAGCCAGCGACGCATCGGCTTGCATCCCGAAGTCCTTATGCGTGAGGCGAGGAACCCGGCGGGTAGCAACGATTCCCAATGGAAAGGGGAAACGGCGCAACACTCGATCAGGAATGCTCCTTCAGGAAGCCACACGGCAGCCGCATCGGCAATAAGATCGTTTTTCGGGTGGTGGCTCTCCTGAGAATGTGACCTCAATGCTTTTCTTCTGGAACATTGCGCGCCACATCCCTCATTGCGGAGTTACTCACGGTCAATGACGGGCTGTAGTGTGGGGGCGGGGGCGAGGCGATTTTTGATGCATGGCGCNNCCGGACACGCCCCGGCGACAAAGCCAGGCGCAAAAAGCACCCGCCCGCGCCACCACACCCGCTATTCTTCCAGCTTGGTCAGCCAGTAGTCGATCCTGTCGATCAGCTCAGGGTCTTTCTCCACGCCCGCTATTTCTATGAGCAGGTTGTGCGCGGTCCTCGCAGGCAGGCGATGCACGGAATCGATTACCTTGATCCTCGCATCGCGGTCGGCCATTTCTATTAACGTGCTCATCAATGCGACGATGGTCTTCCTCCTGGCTGTGGCGATAAAGCCTTCGACGAGGAAGTCCCGCAGCTCGGGCGCCGTCTCTCTTCTCAGGTGAGCAAGCAGGGGATTGACGAGCGCATCGTCCCTTGCCCTGGCGAGCAGCCTGAGGGCCGCCCCCCGGATCGCGGTATCGTCACGCGCCAGGAGTGGCAGAACGGGCTCGAAGCCGAGGCCCCGGAACTCGTTTTCGGCCTCGTCGAGAAACGGCGCCCAGTCCCTCCCGTGGGAGACCATGCTCCCCGTTATCAGCCCCCTCTCCTTCTTCGTGAACACCATGCCGTGTTGCAGGTCTTCGATCATATCGAGGTGCTCGGGGTCAAGAAACCGGCCTTCCTCTCCCGTGCGCCGCAACACCCTCCGCAGTTCCCCCTTACGGTCAAATTCAGCGAGTCCCAGGTATTGATACAGGTGTTCCCTGATCTGGCGGCTCGATAGGGTCCAGAAAGAGGCCAACGACGCATCCTGCCTGCGCGCGATCCCCTTCTCCTGTAGCAGGTCCAGGTAGTGAATGATCCTTTCCTTCGGAATGCGTGTCTCAAAGTGTATATCGTCGAGGCTGTACCGCTTCAGTGTCTTCGCGCCATTCCCCCCCAGCACGGAAACCGTTTCCCTCAGCTCGTTCCGGTCAATGGCTGCTCCGAGGGCTTCGTCGATCTTTTCTTTCGCTATCTCGAGGGAGAGGACTTCTTCCGGACGGGATAAAAACGTTCCATCCAGCCGACCGGTGGGACTTACCTCGAAGACGGCCGACAGGCTCATGCCCCTGAAGGGCTTGTACCACGAGAAAAAGTCCTCCTTGTCCCCGAGGACCGCGAGGTATGCGTGTTCCTGGTCGAGACAGAACCCGACGAACCTTTCGAACTTCTCCCACTCTTCGGGGTCCGCGGTCTTCAGCCTCTCGCACCCGTCCATGATAAAGAAGCAAGGACCGGCCATGAGCAGCTTCTTACAAAGGGAGATGATATCCACCGCGCCGCCGGAATGGATGAGACCCGCCTTTTCTATGGCTTCCCTCATCTCGTGGACCGGCCTGTCCCATAGCTCCGCATAGAACACGTTGGGTGCGATATGGCGGAGCTGGGGGACCACAAAGGAGGTCATCATCGTCGTTTTCCCCGTGGCGCCGTCCCCCACGACGATCACGTGCCGATACCGGAACAGCGTGTCCAGGAGCCGCGACGCTTCCTCCCAACGGAGGTACGGTAAGCCCTGAAAGACCGTAAAGGGCAGATGACCGGGCAAATCGGGCACCAGGTGCCGGTCGGGGCAGTCCGCTATATCCCAGACAATCTGCCTGTACTGAAAACCAAGCCTGCCGTTCACGGCGTTCCGGAACCGGGTGAAAAGCGTCTCCACATATTCCCTGATGCGGCCGAGCACGTGGACCTGATAGGGGGTGCGCGGCCTGCACGTCACGGAAATGGTCCCCTCCCTGCTGTCGATGGCAACGACTGCCCCACACCCCGGAAGCAAATCCGGATTCTGTTGTCTCCTCAGTACGGCATGGCTTGCGTCGACGGAAGAGATATCCCACAGGAGGTGGGCAAAATCGAAAATCGCGCCGAGCATGGGCGCGTTTCGGACTATCGCCTTTTTCGTGTGCTCCGTTATCTCCCATTCTATCGGGATCTTTTTTACCGAGAATATCAGCGAGTTGACCAGCTCCATCGCGTCTTCGGGGATGTCGAGCCGCGTTGCGATCTCGTTGTTCAGGATAAGCGTCCTGGACGAAGCGTCCAACGCATGCAATATCTCCCGGCCCCTGTAGCGGCCATACCCGCTCGCAGCTCCGATATCATGGAAATAAATCGTGCAGAGGAGAATAAACAACTCCCCCGAAAACATCTCGCTTCGCCGGTCCTTCGGCTCCGGTATGAGGTTCTCTGTGATGCCTTTCAGCGTCTCGATATGCGCGTGGAGGGGGATGGGGGAAAAAGGGAAGACCTCGGCCTCGCAAAGCCGCTCAAGCTCCATAAATTTTTTATGGAGCTTGAGCTCTCTTTCCTTTTCCTCTAAGACGTCTTCAAGTCTCGATTGCATTCAGGCGTCTTCTCACAAACGGCGCCAGTGCGCGAACACGGTCGCGGGGCTTACGGAAACAGGTGGCTAGCGGCCTGCCGGAAGGAGGGGTTATACGCGTCAGGCTCTCGTCCTCCATAAATAGATCAGCGGGCTCGCCACGAAAATCGACGAATACGTGCCAACCATCACACCTATGAATAAGGCAAAAGAGAAATCGAACAACACATGACCCCCTAAAACCACAAGCGCGGCGATAACCAGGAGCACCGTAAGGGAAGTAATGAGGGTCCTGCTCAACACTTCGTTGATGCTGCCGTTGATCACCTTGCCCAGATCGGCCCGGGATTTCATTTTCGCCATGTTCTCTCTGATCCTGTCAAAGACGACAACCGTATCGGTGAGGGAATAGCCGGCGATGGTGAGGAGAGCGGTAATGAACAGGATATTCATCTCCAGGTGGAGCAGGTAAAATATGCCCAGGAGGGCGAGGACATCGTGAAAGGTAGCGATGGTGGCGGCGACCCCGAACACGAAATTGAACCTCCAGGCGATGTAGATGACGATGCCCAAAAGCGAAAGGGCTATGGCGAGAATGGCATGCTGCTTCAGGGTCTTCCCCACGCTCGCGCCGACCATGTTGCTGCTCAGGATCTGAAAACCCTTGCTCGGCAGGCTGGCAGAGATGATGGAGCTTATCTTATCCTGAACCCTCTCGGTTCCCGTGTTCTGGAGCTTCGTCTTCAGGAAGAAATCGTTCTTCCCGGCCACTTCCTGTATCTGGACGTCTTCGATGCCGCCGCTTATCAATGCGCTCCTGAGGGTGCTTATGGGTATGGGTCCCGCAAACCTGATCTGCAGCTCGGTCCCACCGGTAAAATCAACGCTCAGGTTCGCCTTGCCCACGGCCACCATCACGAAACCGAACAGGCCGAGCAGCACGAGGATTGCGGAAAGCATGAACATCTTGTTCCTCAAGCCCATGAAATCGATCTTCGTTTTCTTTGTGATCTCTCTAAATTTCATCAGATACTCAGACTCCTCGGTTTATACTTCACAAGTATCCAGTCAAAGATGGTCTTTGAACCGAAAACGGCAGTAAAGAGGTTGATAATGATGCCGATGGCGAGTGTGACGGCAAAGCCCTTTATGGGGCCGGTACCGAACATGAAAAGGATGCAGGTGGTGATGAGCGTGGTGATATGGGCGTCAAAGATAGTGACCCACGCCTTCGAGTATCCGCCGTCAACAGCCGCGCGCACGGTCTTGCCGAGTCTCAGCTCCTCCCTGATGCGCTCGAAGATAAGCACGTTGGTATCGACGCCCATCCCTATCGTGAGGATGATGCCGGCTATACCGGGGAGCGTCATGGTCGCCCTCAGGGCGGTAAATGCGCCGAGGAGGAAGATGAGGTTCAGGAAAAGGGCGATGTCGGCTACGATACCCGAGGCCCGATAGTAGTAGACCATGAAAACTATTACCATGAGCCCGCCCAGGACTGCCGCCTGGACCCCTTTTCTGATCGAGTCCTCTCCCAGGGTCGGACCAATGGTGATATTCTGTATTACCGTCACGGGGGCGGGAAGGGCGCCGGCCCGGAGCACGATGGCCAGGTCTTTTGCCTCGTCGGGCGTGAAGCCGCCCGTGATGGAGGCTTTTCCGCCCGATATCCTTTCTCTCACCACCGGTGCGGAGTAGACCGTGTTATCGAGGACGATGGCGATGCGCTTGCCGACCGCCTCGCCGGTGATCCTGTCGAAGATCCGCGCGCCTTCACTATTGAATTCGAGGGCAACATAAGGCTCGTTGTGGAACTCGCCCCCTATCCTCACCCGGGCGTCCGTCAGCATATCTCCGGTCAGGAGCGCCTGTTTCTTCAGGAGTATGGGCGTTGTCGTCGTGACGCCCGTTTCCCTGTTCCTCGATTTCATCATGACCTGCTCATCGCCCTCGGGGATGGTCCCGGACCCCGCTTTTGCGGCGTTCTCTTCGTCCACAAGCTTGAATTCGAGCTGCGCGGTCTTACCGATAAGCTCCAGGGCCCTATCGGGGTCCTTCACGCCGGGGAGCTGCACCAGGATATTGCTCTCTCCCTGCTGGACGATGACGGGCTCGGACACGCCAAACTGGTCGATCCTGTTCCGGATCGTCTCAAGGGCCTGATGGATCGCGCTATCTTTCATGTTGGCGATCTCTTTCTCCGAATAGGAAAGGTCGAGCACCAGACTATCCCCCTCGGTCTTGCTCGCGCCCACTTTCATGTCGGGCAGCTCTTTCCCCAGGAGATTGTAGAACTTCTCACGCTGGTCCGCCTTGATGACCACGGAGATGCTGTCCGCCCTCTTGTCGAGCCCCACAAACCTGATGCCCTCCCGGATCATGCCGTCCTTCAACTGGTTGAATTTCCTGTCCAACATGTTGTCCATTAGTTTTTTTGTGTCGAGCGCGAGAAGGAGGTGCATGCCGCCTTTCAGGTCGAGACCCAGGTGTATCTTCTCCGACGGGAAATATTTCGTCCACGCCCCTTGCAGCTCGACCACGTTGGGCACAAGGTAGACGATGGAGATAAACAGAAAGACGAATATGAGAATGGCTCGGAGCTTCAATGATTTAAGCACTTATAACCTCATTGCGCGAACTATTGATATTCTAAGAAAAACGCTAGAGAATAAACTTGAGGCGTCCTTTTTGTCAAGGGAGTTCTTGCGCAAGGACAGGCATGTCCGAATTCCGCGCTTGTTCCGCGAGACATATCCACGACCGGAAAGACGAGCCGGGACGAAAGACCGTCCCCTTCCCGACCGGCCGCATTGCCGGGGGCAAGGCGGAAAAAGGCCCTTTGTCCGGCTGCTAGTCCGCGCCCAGTGCCAGTTTGGCCGCCTTGCGCTTCATCCACAGCTTCCCGACCACGATGACCCCGACAGTGAAAGCGGCCTGTACGCCGTAACTGAGATAGGCGCTCGGATGAAACGTCCTCTCTACAAACGCATCGCCGATGATCATGTCGCCGGCCACCCTGCCCAGCACTGCGGCGCCCAGGGTGACGATGATCGGGTATTTGTCCATGAGCCGCGAGAGGATGTCGCTCGCGAACACGACGNNCGCTCGCGAACAAGACGAGGGGGATGCTGCTTCCCAGGCCGAAAAGAAGCAAGGCCATGTTGCCCTTGCAGGCCCCCGCAACGGCGAGGACGTTATCCGTGCTCATCACGAGGTCGGCGATCAGTATCGTCACGACAGCTTTCCCCAGCGTATGGACCTCTTTCTGGTTCTCCTCGTCTCCCGTCCCCTCGATGAATAGTTTTACCGCAATCCATGCGATCAGACATCCACCGATAAGCTTCAGGAAGTCTATCTCGAGGAGTTTCGCGCAAAAAAAGGTAAGCACGATCCGGAGCACCACGGCCAGCCCGGTACCCAGGACGATCCCCTGGAGCCTCTGCTTACCCGTGAGCGAGCGGACCGCCAGGGCGATAACCACCGCGTTATCTCCGGACAGGATAATGTTGATGATAATAACGCTTAGCAGAGCAAGCCAGAAATCCGTTGTGAACGATACGTTACATATACTCCCCCAGTCCATAATCTCTCACCCTTTTTTTCTCCACCGTAGTGAACTCAGGCGCGCCAGCGAGATACGATAGCTCCCCCCCTCGCTGTCGTGTCGAAACAGAGGCTTCTCAGCAACCGTCATTGAATCCCGGGACCACTTACTCGATGCCATCTAATTACTCTTCCCTCCGCAGGACGCAAAACGTGTTTTTTCGCCTGTGCAGTTCCCCAACTGCGCGAAAAACCCACCTCCCGCGTCCGCAACGATAAATTATACCATAGTCGGGATAAAAGTCACCAGACTATTTTGGACTCCGCAGGGCGTCCGTAACCCTTACTCCCGCAGTCCATAATGCCCGACACCCTTTCCGTGGTCCGCGGCTTTCGGAAAAAGACTGTTCGTTTATCCGGGTGGTGTGGTATAGTACCTACCTGTATGGACCTGGGAAAAAAGATCGGCATACTGTTCATCGCCATCGGTATTTGCGTGCCTTTGTGCGCGGTCCCCTTCCTCTCCGGTTATTCACCGGAGAAGGGCATTTTCGGTAATCTCTACAGTCTCGCAATCGAGATCGGACCGGCCAATCAGGCCCCGGAAGATCAGGTCATCACCCTCGACAGACCGCACCACAAATTCCCGGATTTTTCAAAGATCAAACCCAAGAGAATACCGTTCAGGTTTTTCCTGGCGGTCACGCTGATCTTCTTTTACATGGGGATCGTCCGCATCGATAGGGCCAGGCGCAAGGAGCAGGAGCCGCAAGAAGCGTTCCCGGACCGGGAACGAGAATAGGTCTTAAGAGTCCTCGGGGACCCATCGACCCTACAGATCGTTGTAAACGATCTTTCCGCCTACGATAGTGACGAGGTTCCTCCCCTTCAGGGTCGTCCCGTGGAACGGGGTATTCCTTCCCTTTGACGCAAAGGCGGCCTTATTCACCGTCCACTCGGCGGTGTCGCTGAAAACGATGAGGTCGGCAACTGCGCCGGGGGCGAGCACCCCATAGGGCACATTGAGAAGCCGCGCGGGGTTTATCGTCATTTTGGCAAGGAGGCCCATGAGATCGAGGACGCCTTCGTGCACGAGCGCCAGTGAAAGGCCCAATGCGGTCTCCAGTCCGGAGATCCCGGACGAGGCCATGTCGAACTCCACGTCTTTCGAGACGTGGTCGTGCGGTGCGTGGTCGGTGGCGATGATATCGATCGTCCCGTCCCGCAAGCCCTCTTTGATGGCAGCCACATCCTCCGGCGACCTCAGGGGGGGGTTTACCTTCGTATTCGTGTCGTAGCCGAGGGTAGCCTCATCGGAAAGGGAAAAATAGTGAGGGCACGTATCGCATGTCGCCCTCGGGTACCTGCCCTTTTCGTCCCTCATGATCGCAACCGTTCCCCTGGTCGATATATGGGTGATATGAACGGGCGAGTCGACGTAGCGCGCTATCGCGATGTCCCGCCGGACCATGACCTCTTCCGCGATTGGGGGGACCGCGTCGAGGCCCGAGAAGAGCGACGCGGAACCTTCATGGACCACGCCGCCGGAAAGGTCCTCATCCTCACAGTGGCAGATGACGGCGAGCCCGAAAAGCCGCGCATACTCCAATGCCTTCAGGAAAAGCCCGCTGTTCTTCACCGATCTCCCGTCATCCGAGATCGCGACCGCGCCCGCCTGGCGCATCTCTCCCATCTCTGACAGGTCTTCGCCGCGTAAGCCCCTGGTGATCGCCCCGCACGGAAATACCCTGACCATGCCCTCGGAAGCGGCCTTCTTCATGATATATTCGGTGACGCTCTTATTGTCGTTTACCGGGTCCGTATTGGCCATGCAGACGACCGACGTAAAGCCGCCTCGCGCCGCCGCCATCGTTCCGGTCCTGATCGTCTCTTTCCACTCGTAGCCGGGGTCTCTCAGGTGCGTATGCACGTCGATAAGACCCGGCGCCACGATCAACCCCTCCGCGTCGATGACCCGGTCCGCGTCCGTCTTCGCGATGTCCCTGCCGATCCGCGCGATGGTGCCGCCGTCGATCAGCACGTCGACGACCTCGTCCCTGCAGGTGCCGGGGTCGATAAGGCGCCCCTTCCTGATAAGGATCAACCCTCACCTCCCGAAAGCAGGTAGAGGACCGCCATCCTCACGGCGACGCCGTTCTCCACCTGGTTGAGGATCACCGAATAGGGGCCGTCAGCCACATCACTGCTGATCTCGACACCCCTGTTCAGGGGCCCGGGGTGCATGATAATCACCTTCTCCCGCGCCTCTTTCACATGCGATTCCTGAAGACAATAGAGGGAGGAGTATTCCCTTATGGAGGGGATGGAGGAAGCGCCGCCCCGCTCTTTCTGTATGCGGAGCATCATGATGACGTCCTTGCCGGCCACCGCGTCTTCCAGGCGGTGGCTCACCTTGACCCCCAACTCTTCGAGCCGCGGTGGGAGCATCGTGGGAGGCGCGCAGCACGTCACCTCGGTGTCGAACTTCTTCAGGGCGAATATATTCGACCGGGCAACCCGGCTGTGGATGATGTCCCCGACGATAGCGACCTTCAGGCCGTCCAGGGTTTCCTTTTTTTCCCTCATGGTAAAGAGATCGAGAAGGGCCTGGGTGGGATGTTCGTGAGAACCGTCACCGGCATTGACGATCGCGGAGTCGAGGACACCGGCGAGCATATGAGGCGCACCCGGCATGCTGTGCCTGATAACGATGACGTCGGGCCTCATCGATTCGAGGTTTTTTCCCGTATCCTTGAGGGTCTCACCTTTCGCCGCGCTGCTCGAGCCCGCCGATATGTTGATGGTGTCGGCGGAGAGACGCTTGGCCGCTATCTCGAAGGAGACGCGCGTCCTAGTGCTCGGCTCGTAAAAAAGCGTAATGACCGTCTTGCCTCTCAGGGTGGGGACCTTTTTGATGTCCCTCCGCGAGACATCCCGGAATGAATCGGCCGTATCGAGAAGCAAGAGTATCTCTTCCCGCGACAGGTCCCTCATGCCCAGTAAGTCCTTACGAGCCCAGTTCATAATGATTTTGAGAGCAGGACCGCGTCCTGTCCGTCCATTTCCTGAAGCCTGACAGAAACCTCTTCGTCTTCGGTGACCGCGCTGTACCGGATCCCGGTGTAATCCGGCTGGATCGGCAATTCCCTCGATCCCCGGTCGATGAGGACGGCGAGTTGGATTCTCTTCGGCCTTCCCAGGTCCATGATGGCATCGATCGCCGCCCTTGTCGTCCTTCCCGTGTAGAGGACATCATCCACGAGCACGATGGTCATATTATTCACGTCGAAGGGGATGTCCGTCTTTTTCACCTCCAGAGACGCCTTCATCCTCGCGATATCGTCCCTATACATGGTGATGTCGAGTATGCCGAAAGGCAATACCCTCCCCTCCACCTCTTCTATCTTGTCCCGTATCCTTTTTGCCAGGAAAATACCCCTGGTCCTGATGCCTATGAGGCTGAGGTTCTTCGACCCCTGGTTCTTTTCCAGGATTTCGTGGACGATCCTGTTGATGCTCCGTTCTATCGCTTTGTCATCGAGCAGGACCCGCTCCATCAGTCACCCATCGAGATCGCGTCGTGCGGGCAGGATTCGGCACAGGCGGTGCATTCGATGCAATCCTCGGGGCGCGCGACCACGATCTCGCCATTCATATCCGCAAATACCTCGTAAGGGCAGGTGTCGACACACTCCTTGCACTTCTCGCACCGGTCCCCGGAAATGTACGGCCGCATTTGTTGGTATGATAAATATTTTGGAGACAAAATGCAAACCCTAAAAACACGGCCCCAGGTTTTCCGCCTTTGCGTGATATTTTTGCATACNNTTTTTCATTAGGGACGCACCGGGGGGTCGTGCCGGCTATCATCGATTAATTCATAAGGGCGCCTTTACGCGAGGCGCGGCCATCCTTCGCATCTTTGTGGACTTTACCGTTGTCGGTACGGGTATGCAGTAAGAATTCTTTCGAGGGAGGTTGTGAATGAGTTTCAACGAGATGTGGGATTTGCTCGTCGGCACGATGCAGACCACCGGTTTTCCCGCGCTTTTTTCGGCTATCGGCTGGAAATACGTCGTCATGTGGGCGGTGGGCTGCTTCTTCCTCTACATGGCTATCGTCAAAGATTTTGAGCCTTTGCTCCTCCTGCCGATCGGCTTCGGCATATTCCTGGTAAATTTTCCGAACACACCCCTGTTCGGGTTCCAGGAAGGCCACCCCCAACTGCTTCAATTTTTTTATAAATATGGCATTATCTGGGAGGTGATCCCCTGCCTCATATTCCTCGGCCTCGGCGCCATGACGGACTTTGAGCCGCTCATTTCAAACCCCAAGATGCTCCTCATAGGGGCCGGGGCGCAGTTGGGCGTCTTCGTCACCTTCACCGGGACCATCCTGGCCGGCTTCACCATTAAGGAGGCCGCGTCGGTCGGCATCATCGGCGGC
>PLSJ01000130.1 GCA_003165115.1 Syntrophaceae bacterium
TGAGGCGTATTTCATCGGCCCGGCACCGGCCACCCAGAGCTATCTCAACATACGGAAGGTGATCGACGCGGCAAAAGAGAGCGGCGCCGATGCCGTTCACCCCGGATATGGCTTCCTTGCGGAGAACCCCAAATTCGCTTCTGCCTGCGAGCAGGAGGGGATCAAGTTCATCGGACCGTCGAGCAGGGTACTTGCCCTCCTGGGCGATAAGATAGCAGCGCGCCGCGAGATGATAAGAGCAGGGGTGCCGGTGGTGCCGGGGACCGATGAATGTGTGACGGAGTTCGGGCAGGCAAGGGACATAGCCAGGGAGACGGGATATCCGTTGATCATCAAACCCTCCGGTGGTGGAGGGGGAATCGGGATGACCATCGTGGAAAGGGAAGAGGACTTGGCCAAGGCCCTGGAATCGACTCAGGCCATTGCCGCGACCACCTTTGGCATAGCCGACGTCTACATCGAGAAATACCTGACCAATCCCCGGCATATAGAGTTTCAGCTGCTGGGGGATTCCCACGGGAACGCCATCCACCTGGGGGAGCGGGAATGCTCCATCCAGCGAAGACATCAGAAGTTGATCGAGGAATCCCCTTCTCCGGTCGTCACCCCGGAGCTGCGCAAAGAGATGGGGGAGAAGGCCGCGAACGCCGCAAGGATGGTCGGTTACGAAGGCGCGGGGACAATGGAATTCCTCTACTCCGAAGGAAAGTTGTATTTCATGGAGGTGAACGCCCGGGTGCAGGTGGAGCACCCGGTGACGGNNGAAGTCAACAAGCGCATCCAGGTCGAGCATCCCATCACCGAGGAAGTCACCGGCATCGACATGGTCAAGATGCAAATCACCATCGCCATGGGCGAACCGATGCGCATCTCCCAGGGCGACATCCGCATGCGCGGCCACGCCATCGAATGCCGTATCAATGCCGAAGATCCTCTGAACGACTTCGTCCCCACGCCCGGCAGGATCAAGAGCTATCATTCCCCCGGCGGGCCGGGGATTCGGGTCGACAGCGGCGTCTATACGCAGTACACGATATCGCCGTTCTACGACCCGATGATATCGAAGCTCATAGCCTGGGGCAGGGACCGGGATGAGACGATCGCGAGAATGCGGCGGGCACTCTACGAATATATCATTGCCGGGATCACGACCAATATCCCGTTCCATAAGGCTGTCATGGAAAACCCGCGCTTTATGAAGGGTGATCTGGGGACCCATTTCATCGACCGGGAGACCACCCTGCTCGCCGACATGAAGAGGATCATGGAGCGCGAGAAACCACTGGCGGAAAGGCTGCCCCATGTACCTGAAGAGAAAAGGAGGATAGCGGCCATTTCTGCGGTAGCCGCCGCAGCGGGAATATATCGGGGGTGAACCGTCATGTCTAAGTCGATTGTAATTCTGGGAACGTTGGATACCAAAGGCGAGCACCTCCACCTGTTGAAGAAGGACATCGAGAAGCGGGGACACCGGGGTCTGATCCTGGACTTGAGCATGGGTTCCGTTCCCGCCTTTCCTGCCGACATCCCGGCGGCAGAGGTCGCCAGGGCAGCCGGACGCGACATGGAGCAGCTTGTGGCGGCGCGAGACAGGTCCGCCTCGGCGGACGTCATGATAGCCGGCGCCCAGTTGAAAGTGGCGGAGCTTCTGTCGGAAAAGCGCCTGGACGGCATAGTGGCGATGGGCGGTGCTTCCATGGCCCTCATGGCCTCCCGGGTCATGGCGAAAGTGCCCTTCGGCATCCCCAAGGTCATCGCCACGCCTGCCGCCATGCCCACCTACATAGCGGAATGGTTCGGGGCCCTGGACGTAGTGGTCATGCAGGTAATCATGGAGTTTGCCGGCATGAACAACCTCGTCACGGCGGCGATAGCCCAGGTGGGCGGGGCCATCTCGGGCATGGTCGAGGAGGCCCTCGATTACACGTCGCTCAAGCTCCCCTTTCCCTCCATCGCCATTACGCAGATAGGGTTTAACGAGGGGTGCGCGGTCCAGGTAAAAAAGCTCCTCGAAGAGAAGGGCTACAACGTCTACCCCTTCCATGCGAACGGCATAAGTGACAGGAGCATGGAGCGGCTGATCGCGGAGGGGTTCCTGGACGGCCTCATAGATATGGTGCCTGCCGGACTCATCGAGGAACTCTTCCAGGGGAACAGGGCGGCGGGCATGGAAAGGCTCGATGCGCCGATCGCCAGGGGGATCCCGCTGGTACTCGCCCCTTCCACGCTTAATGTCACCGGCGCCGGCCCGACGCGGAGGATGAAGGAGCGCTTCATCGACCGGCCGCGCATGCAGATCGACGAGATACGCTACATGACCCGGTACTCGCCGGATGAAATGAGACAAGGTGCCCGATTGTACGCGGAAAAGCTTAATCGCGCCAGGGGACCCTTGAAATTTCTCGTCCCCCTGCGGGGATGGTCCGCAATCGACAAGCCCGGAAGCGTTTTGTACAATCCCGAGGAGGACCGTGTATTTTTTGAGGAACTAAAAGTTCATCTGACAACCGAAATTCCCATAGAGGAGGTCGACTGCAACCTGGAAGATGCCGAGTTTGCCAGGGCGCTGGTCGAGAGCTTCGACAAAATGTTCAAGGAGGCACGTACGAGAGCGAGCTTCACGGAAGCCGGGTAGGCCATGGGGGCTCCCGGAGTGAGCCGGCCTGTCATCGTCAAGATAAGATAAGGGGGGCAACATGTCTGAGAAGTGGGTGTACTGGTTGGAAGACCTGGGCAAAGAGCAGAATGACCTCGTGGGCAAGAAATGCGCCCACCTGGGTGAGATCGCAAAAATAGGCCTGCCGGTTCCTCGCGGTTTTGCACTTTCCGTACAGGCATACGACTATTTTATGAGTGAGACCGGCGCGACGCAGGAGGTCGCCGCGATGATCGGGGCGTCTCCGGTGACGGCTGAAGATATCGACGGCCTGAACAGGCTGAGCCTCGCCATCCGTCAGACCGTGGAGTCGAAGCAGATCCCCGCGGAGATGGAGTCTACGATCCTCTCGCACTATGACGGCCTTTGTCAAAAGTGCGGCCGCGCGGATGTGGCGGTTTCTACCCGTTCGGCAGGGACGGTGAGCCACCCCGGTCAATATGAAACGTACCTGAATGTGAAAGGAAGGGCCGATGTCCTTCAGAAAGTGAGAAAAGTGTGGGCGAGCACCTTCAACGCGCGCTCGGTAGCCTATCGCCTTCGAAAAGGTTTGCCGGTGGCGAGCGGGCCCATCGGCGTGGCAGTGCTCGAAATGGTACAGGCGCAGTCTGCGGGCATTGCCTTCAGCGTGGATCCCAATACGGGCGACGAAACGCGGATGATCGTGGAGGCAAACTGGGGTCTGGGAGAGAGCGTGGTGAGCGGCGAACTCACGCCCGATAGATGGGTGCTCGACAAGGAGACCCTGGCAGTACGGGAGAGCCTGTTGGGAAAAAAGGAGAAAACGACCTGCTTCGAGGAAACGGGAGTGACTGCACGGGAAACGCCGCCCGAAAAAAGCTGCGTCTTTTGCTGTAACGAAACGGAACTGGCTGAAATAGGAAGGCTTACAAAAGAGCTGGAGAAGCATTTTGGTGTTCCCCAGGACATAGAATGGGCCATCGCCGCGGACCGCCCATTTCCCAACGTGGTGCTCTTGCAGGCACGGCCGGCCGTAGTGGTAAAGAAGAGTGCGAGTGACGCGGTGGTGGATCTGATGCTCGGCATGTTCATGCGCTGACACGCGGTGAGGCGGATTGTGACAATGCACGCAATCCAAAGAGATACGGTACCGAAGACTTTCGGGATGGGGGTATCGGAAAATTAAGAGAAAATCCAATAGGGGGGCAACATGCTGAAAGATGCGTACGACCTGAGCTTTTACGAATTCGACGAGGAAAGAGACCCCAAGGAGTACGGGGTGCTCCTGTGCGACGTGGTGCACGGAAGGCCGCCCATGAAGCCGGCGTACATCGGCATGGGCTGGTACTGGTACTATCACGGCATCCGCTATGCCGCGGGGAACCTGAGCCTCCCCACCACGCACGGCTGGGACTCGCGCTTTATCAATGGCTACCCGTACATCACGGCCATCAAGACAACAGCGGAAGAAGCAAGGCTCAGGGAACCCATCTTCAGGGAGAAGATCAAGCCCTTTCTTGAGGATTTCGATAGTGTCTGGGACGGCTTGAAGTTCGACCTGCTCGCGACCTACAAGGCTGCAAGAGAGTCAAGGGGCCTCAAGGAGTGGGATGATATAAAGAAGCTGAGCAACCACGAGCTCCTTTCTTTCTTCCTCGATTTCGTCTTCGTCATAAACCGCAAGGAAGGGGAGACCCATTTCTACATGCTTATGGCCGCCTATTATATCAGCGGCCTCTTTCAGGAGATGTGGCGCACCTTGTTCGGCGTCGAGCCGGGCATAGACCCGAAATTTCACCGGCTCATGTCAGGCTTCGAGGCGATGGACATTATCTTCACCCGCGGCCTCTGGCAGCTTGGACGGAAGGCCGTGGACGCAGGTCTCGAGGACCTGTTCAAGAAGACCGGGGACGAGGACGTGATCGAGGCACTGAAGGGGAGCGAGGCAGGAAGGAAGTGGTCGGAAGATTACCACGAGTACCTCCTGGAACACGGGTGGAGGGCCGACCGCATGCACGCATACGATTACCCGACCTGGCTCGAAAAGCCGAGCATAGGCATAGCCCGCATAAAGTTCATGATGTCGGAACCCGTCTTCCCCTTCGACTTTAACCGTGAGCGCGTCAACAGGGAAAGACAGGAGGGCGAGAAGGAAATCCTCACCAAAATACCCGAGGCACAGAGAGCCGCCTTCGGTCTTCTCATGAAGGCCGCCCAGAAATCGGGCTATTGGAGCGAGGACCACGGCTACTATTGCGACCTTTACGTGGGGGCCATGGGCCGGTGGCTCCTCTCCGAGTTCGGCAGACGCTTCGCGGAAGCCGGATGCATCGACGACGCAGAGGACGTCCACTACCTGCATCCGAACGAAGTGCGAAAGGCCGCGATACCTATGGGAAGAATCAACCTCCGCCCCTATGTGGAGCGCCGGAAGAAACTGCATAAAGAGTACCTCGAGATGGAACCGGCTCCGTTCTATGGAGACATAAGTCTGGCGCAATCGGTGCTGAGAAGCGATCCGACCCTTTCCGTCTCCACGCAGCTTCCCATCGTGAGGGAGGAGCTGAAAGCAGACCTCTACGGCGCGGCCGGCGCCCCCGGGTTCGTCGAAGGCATAGCCCGGGTCATCCTGAGCTTCGATCAACTCTCCCAGATACAGCCCGGGGAGATACTGGTCGCGCCGGGCACATCGGCGTCATGGACGGTCGTTTTCAGCGTCATCAAGGGGCTCGT
>PLSJ01000504.1 GCA_003165115.1 Syntrophaceae bacterium
GCAGGTTCAGGTTCTTGTAATCCCCCTTCTTCCACCCCTTGCTTTCGGCGTAGGCAACCATTTCGGCCCAGATCTCCTCGGTCACCCCTTCGCCCTGGCGCTTGATGAAATTGCCGCCGGCGTCCAGTTGGGCGTTGCCGTAGTCGTTTACCTCCAGTCCCCAGGAGATCATCTGCAGGGCGGNNTGAGGGCGATCCAGTCGGGGAAGATTTCATGGGCGTTCAATCCCTGGATCAGGAATTTCGCCTCCGGGACGGTAGAGAGTCCTTCTTTCCCTTTGATCTCGCCTACCTCGGTCTCAAGCCCCGCCCATTTCGGGATAAATGGGTTCAGCTCCAGATTGGCGAGGAGGTTCTGGTCGTCGGGCAGGTGGGACGCATCGATGGCGATGGAGGTCAGGCCCGCGTCGAACATGGTCGGTACCTCGACCTTCGCGGCGGCGAGGTCCTTGTCGCTCTTGATCCCGTAATGGTCCGCGTGGACGGCGACCGGTATGGTAATGGCGAGCTCGTTGCAAATGCTGTCGACGATGCGTGCCATGTTCCAGTAATTGACGGCGCAGTATGCCTTCTGTCCACCCTCCGACTTGGCGATCTCGATGATGAGAGCGGCCCTGGCCCTTTGCGCGGCTTTGAGGGCGCCGCGGATGGCGAAATAGTTCCTCCCGTTGCAAGCCATGGCGATCGCATGCCCCTTGGCGAGCATGGCCCGGTCTATCACCTTGCCGCTGACAATAAGCGCCTTGGAATTGGGGAAAAGCTCCCGGATGTTGGGGGGCCGAAACTGAAGTGCTTTTTCAAACGCTGCGGAATAGGACATATGTCACTCTCCTTATGGGGAAAAGATGAACAGCTATCTCCTGCTATTTCATTGTAGATCAAAGCACCACCGGATTCAAGGATTGATACCCGGCACCGGACAGCGGCTTCGCTGTTCGACGATAGAGCCGATCCGGCATGTTTCACTCTTGCCATTATGCGGCGGACGGACGATATTATACTTAGAAGGTATCGCAAAATGCCGGCAACAGCGCGTCTGAAGGACCGGAAAGAAAAGAAGCAAAACGGCGGCCGATTCCGGGACATCCTTGAAGCAGCCCATCTGCTTAGCTCGGGCGCTGTCCCCGAAAAAGTCGTCGAGAGCGTCCTCGTCCACCTGTGTGAGCGGCTCGGCAAGAGGTCCCGTTGTGTCTTGCTCGAAGGAGACGACTTGAGGCTCCGTTTCTGGGCGGGCGAGCACAGTTGTCCCATAGAGGGCCTCAAGGTCGTAAGCGGGAGCATCGTGTGGGAAGCCGTAAGAAAGGGCACAGCCCTCAACCTGACAGACCTCCGGCAAACAAACGGGTACGAGCACACCCTGCCCCAACCGATCAGGATCAAATCCGTGATACCTTTGACGTATACCGATCCCCTGACCGGCCAGCCAAAGAAGCTGGGTGCTTTGATCGTCGATTCGGGGCAAACGGGCGAGCCTGTCCCGGAGGAGGACTTCGAATACCTCCAGGTAATAGGCGAGCTTATCAGCGCTATACTCGGAAGGGCGGAGCTGATCCGGCAGCTCATGACGTCCTGCCGCCGCCAGGAAGCCATGCTGATGGAGACCGCCCATAATTTCCGGAACAGTATCGCGGTCATCGGGGGGTTCGCCCTGCGTGTCGCGCAACTGGCCGGAGATACGGAGCTCGCCGAAAAGGCGAAGCACCTCCATGAGGAAGTGAAGACGCTGGAAGGCCATGTCGCGGTTTTCGAGAAATACATGAGCCTGAAAACGTGATGAGGGCCGACCAGACTCCCGCGTCAGGACCGGATCGCGATAAACGCAAGAATAAGCAGGGCAAGGCCGACACGATAGTATGCGAAGACGTCGAGCGTGTGGTGCTTCAGGTACTGGATAAGGAACGTCAGGCTCAGGATGCCCGAGAGGAAGGCGCAAAAAGCCCCCACCACGTAGACCAGGCTATCGACTCCTTCCAGAAGAGGCACGTGCCTCGCCTCGAAGAAAGAGACCCCGAACACAACGGGAATCGACAGGAGGAACGCGAAATCTACGGCCTCCCTCCTTCTCAGCCCCAGGAGTATCCCCATGGTGATGGTGATGCCGCTTCGCGACACGCCGGGGATAAGGGCAACGGCCTGGGCGGTGCCGATAAGCAGGGCCAGGCTGTAGGAGATGCCCCGCTCGCCCATGTGGACCCTTTCGGCGAGGAGCATGAGCAGCGATATCCCGATGAGGCTGAAGACGGAAACGTAAGGCGTCCTCAGGTAATACTCGATAGGGTTCTTGAAGATAAGCCCCAGCACAACGGCGGGCACGGTACCGAGAGCGATCTTCAAAATCAGGGAATCGCGGAAAGAGCCGGTGCGCATCTTGGCCAGATCGTCTTTGCACATGTAGACGATTTTTCCCGTATAGACGGCCAAGAGGGCGAAGGCGGTTCCGAAGTGGACCATCACGTCATAGATGAGCTTATCGACATTCCCCGAGTCCACTTTGAAGAGCCATGGCACGGCAATGAGGTGGGCGCTGCTGCTTATCGGAAGGAACTCCGTGACGCCCTGCATAGCTCCTATAAGAACGCTCTGCACTATTGTCATCTCATGCCACCTCCAGGCATACCCGCGTGATCGTTTGGTAATCGCTGACGGGCGTTTCGAGGACAGCGCCGGATTCCTTGTGACCGGCGAAAGCCATGAATTGAAGCATAGCAGCGTTTTACACGATGATCAACTGGAAAAAGCCGATTTCCTTTTCCTTGCGCTTGCCGGTGCGCGTGGTTATCTTCAAGTCAGGCGCAATAAAATATGATCGAGCACCTCTATCAATTTCTTTATAGTCTCGGTTATTCCGAGCCCATCCATCCCGCCGTGGTGCACGTCCCGATAGGCGTCCTGACCGGTGCGTTCGTCCTTGGCGTCCTGTCATGTTGTTTTCACGGTCCGGTCATGGGACGGGCGGCCCGGTACGCGCTTGTCATCTCCTTCGTTTCCCTGTTTCCCGCAATACTCCTTGGCCTTATGGACTGGCAACACTTCTTCGCCGCGGGTTGGCTCTTCCAGGTCAAGGTGAAGCTCGCCCTGGCCTGCGCGCTGC
>PLSJ01000476.1 GCA_003165115.1 Syntrophaceae bacterium
AGCTCTTCATCCTTGAGCCCCGCACTTCTAAAGACCTGCTCAAGCAGGTTCTCTGTTTTTCGTTCTGACATGCCTATCTCGCTTTTTCGTTCCGGATTTTACAGAGTAGGAATAGCGAGATCGATGAGACTTTTTCAAAAAAGGAGGATGTAAGAGGTTATCTCCCAAGATAAGGGCCTGGTGCCCAAATTTGGCACCAGGCCCCCCAAGATGAAGTGACAAAGCATCTTAAAGCAGAATTGGTTTCGTTCACTGCGAAACACCGAGCATCGAGGGATGACGCCCAAACTTTTTCTATCCAGATTTTTGTGTGGGTATCTGTTTGACGGTGCTATACTGTATTATCGACACATCATTGACCCACAGATGTTTCCATCACAAACAAGGAGGAGAGGAATGTCAAGGATGGGTTCGAAGTTCGGTATCATTTCTTTTTCAAGCTGCATCACGGTAGTTCTTCTTACAATCTATGTTTNNTCGCCCTCTTTTGCTTTCGGTCCGCTCGACAGCCTGAAAAATGCTGTCTCCGGCAAAGGGGGATCTGCACAGCCCACACAACCAGGCCCGGGGGTCAGCAGGACGGTGATTGACGCCCTCTACAAGCGCGTGTCCGATGCAGAAGTTCTCCTCTACAGGTCGGTCGACGCCGCCTGGAGGATGGTGGCCAACAAAGACGACATCGATAGGATGGAAATGTGGCAGAAGGAAATCAAAGGGATGCCGGACCCGAAAGAGCAAGAAGCCGCGATGAACAAAATGCGCGAAGAGAAGAAAGCTACGGCGTTAAAGGCATGCGAGTGTGCTGACACAGACGAGAAGATGGCGACGCTTAGCGACGAGCAGAAGAAGCTTCTGCTTAACTCGACTTACAACCTGGCCCTTGCGGGCCTGATGGACACTGAGTCCGTGATGGTGTCGGCCAGGATAGCGCAAGGTCTCAAATCAAATCCTATAGTCGCGGTCACCTTCGTTGCGGACGTGCCGAAAGTCGCGAAAATCGTCACGACGATACCCACGCAGCTCAAGATGACTATCGATCTCGGCAGCGCACTCAGGAAAGTCGCGAAGAAGGCCGGTGTTGAGGTAACAGTGCCAAAAGACGCCGACAGCAAGCCTATGGAGGCCACCGACAACATCTAAGAGCGAAAATTAGAAGCACGCTTTTCGAGTGAGACTCTCGTTCAAAAGGGGAATCAAATGCTTGCGAAAAAGATTGTGATTTCAGCCATTTTGTTTGTCGCACTTCTCTCTTTTTCAGTTATCACTTTTGCCGTTGAAATCGAGGTTAAAGGAGAAGGAGCCGCCCAGGTGACTCCGGATATAGCCCAGGTTCAGCTCGAAGCCCAGAAGGCTGCGACGAAAAGCGCGATAAGCGTCGCCATCGACCGGATCATGGGCGTCGGCGTGAGTAAGGATCCAAAGGTGCAGGGAAAACTCGATTACCTCGCCTCCCAACTGGACATCTACAGGATCAAACAGATCGAGACGCCGCGGAGAGAAGGGGACAACTATGTTATTTCAACCCTTCTTGTCATTGATGACGCTAAGTTTCGCAAGATCATCGCAGACGCCGGTATGGCATCCAGCACTTCGGCGACACGTGCGGCCGCAATACTTACCGTCATGGATGAATTCTTCACCTCACCCTCCGATTTCAACGGCCCGCCTCAGCCGCTCAAGGAAATCACCACTTTCAAATACGATCATGACGCGGCCTACAAGGAGCAAGAAGCGTTGTCGGCGAAGGGTGCAAGCTCGAATTCCGTATCGGCAAAGCACAAGGAGTCCGGTGCCGCCACGGCGAGCGGGCAGGCTGCAGGCTCTTATTCAGGCCAGGGAAGCACAAACGCTTCATATCGAGACGGTTCGGGGGCGAACTCCGGCGCCGTGAGGGCTCAGTATGCCGATAAAACAGCTTTTGACGGCCAGTATAGCAAGGATGGATCCCATGACTCATCGGCCTCCAGCAAATCGCAACTCGGCTACAACGGGTCGGTAAACGCCTCTGACAGTGAGCATGCTTTCTTCGAGAACGTAAAGGAGTGGCAGCCGAAAAACACGTCGTCGCCGGCAAAGGAAAGCTATACGCTGGGGGCACTCGGAGAGGCATTCAGGACATACGATATCAGGTCCCTCAGCAACGAGCTCTTCCGCAGTAAGTATTTCGGCGACAAAATCATCACTATTGAGAAGCTCGAGAACAGCCAGGATCTCGCGAAGTATGTCAAGTTCGCAAAAGCGGACGCCAAGGCCGATTTCTTCGCGGTCGGCACGTCCGTGATCGTCGACCGTGGACTGAGCCCGGGAACGGGACGTAACACCTGCGATGGCATGGCCGTAGTGAAAGTCTACTCGACGACCGATGGAGAGACGATCGCGTCGAGCGCGCTGACGGAATCGGCGTCAGGCGGTACTTCGGACCAGTGCCGGGCGAACGTAGCAAAGAAAGTTGGATCCGGCTTGGGGAGCACGATCGCGAGCCAGATACAGGACTACTGGAAGACCAGGCAGATGTACGGGTCTGAATACGTGGTCCTACTCCTCGGCGATTTCCCTACCATGGCCCGGATCCAGTTTACGAACGTGCTCAAACAAGTTGAGGGCGTACAGAATGTCAAACTGAGAACAACGTCGGTGGGTAAGGCTGAATTTGTGCTTAACTACAGCGGCGGTGGCCAGCTCGGCGATGATATATTCATGAAGCTTGCCGACTCACCCTTGGCAGCCAGATTTGCGAACTACGCGACAGATCTCGAGGGTAACGAGATCACCCTTCATCCTCCGGCGACAACCGCAGTCCCTGCGCCTGCTAAACAGCCTGCTCAGAGTAAGAAGAAATGAAGAGGAGAGGTGGAAAGAAAGTAAGGGCTGGGGCCTTGTCGCTTCTGCTGTTGGTGGTATCGCTGTTTTCATTCTCCTCGTTCGCATCTGTTGAAGAATCACCTGCCCAAGAGGTCTCGGTCTATCCCGTGCACGACGTGTTCGTCGCGCCAACAGCAAATACGGCGTTCAGGGCGGCCTTGTCGAAGGACGGATCGGACAAGGGTGACCGGATCGCCGGCACCCAGGCGTTTCTCGACGAGTTTACGCTCAATTTTCCACACGTTGCGCAAACCATCGACAACGGCAACAAATACTCGACTTTGGCGGCGTATATTCGTATCCCCAGGGCATCTTTGTATGTGGTGCCCAAGACGGATCAACTTCTGGACATGTATCTACCGATCACCATGAATTTGACATTCGCGAATATGGTTACCGGAGAATCGCTTTACTCCTATACATACACGTATTACGGCAGATACGTGACGACGAAGGCGGAGGCCGATAGCGGTGGCCAGAAGATCGTGGATATTTACAGGGAGAACTACCAGGACCTTTTGAAGAAAGTAATCGCCCAGGCAAAGAAGGATTTTGTCCCCTTTTCGATCTCGGCCATCGTAAAGAAGGAGTGGGCCGGAGATTACGTCCTCGACAAAGGGAGCGACGCTGGCGTGGCCAAAGGCGACGTCCTGGTAGACCAGCACAAGGGTCAGATTTCGGTGGTCTATGCTTCTCGCAAATATTGTGTTGCTCAGAAGCTCCTCGGCGATCCTCAGAAGGATTCTGTTTTTTCGAAGTTCTCCAACCAATCGATCGATGAGCTGAAGAAGCCCAAAGTGATGCTCCTCAAGAACAAGAACGGGGAGGCCTTCATAGCGTCCGGTTCGGTGCCGGACGACGTCGTCTATCAGTTGTTCGTCGATGCCCTTGGCAAGAAGTCTGCATTCTCGCTTGTCTCCGTCGATCCTCATTTCTATGAAAGCCAAAGGTCAGTCATTGAACAAACGGGGCTGACGCAAGAGGTCACCCAGGCCCGGGAGCTCCCTGATTATTTTCTCAAACTCTCCTCCTTCGGCCCTTTTTACGTGAAATCGCCAACAAACAAATCGTATGCGTCGGTGGACACCTACACGGTCATAGTGTGTGCCAACCTTCTCGATGGCACCGGTCGGGCCCTTTACGGCGCCTGTGTCGACGATAAGATAACCGACGAGGTATACGGGGCGATAAGGTTTCCCAATGAGTCGCGCGAAGAGGTGATCATCAAGAACGCCGTAATCAAGCTGGCCGACGAGCTGACCAAGAACGTGAAATTCAAAGCTATAGCCGATCAATTGCCTGTTGTGAAGACGGGCGGGGACAGCATTACTGTCGAGGATAAGCAGGGGGTCCTCGTGATAGGTCAGGTAGTAACGGTCTTCAGAAAGCTGGGACGGATAAGCGGCATCGACGAAGATGTGCATGTTCCGATATGGCAGGCGAGTATCGGCACGAAGAACGACGGCTCGGCGGTTGCGAGCAAAGTGCTCGACCTGTTGCCGAAGGCTTCTGCTCCGGAGAAGGGTGACGAAGTTTTTGTCGACAGTTTCGCAGTTACGGCGTCTGACAGCGCGAAGACAGTCGATATGTGTCCCGGAGGCCCGGCAATGGAGGGTGATTATGGTCTTGCCGGTGCCGAGCGCCTTTTCCCATTTCTCGTTTCCCAGCAGATGAAGTATCCGTTTTACGATACCAAGAATTTCTTTGAGGCCGTCGACCTGTACAATAATGACGCTGGTTTTGGCTTCAAGCGAAAGATGCGGCCTTCGGAGAACAAGGGGACGTACTGCGTGGAGCCAGTAGTGAGGATAACAACGACGGGCGAAACTTCCAACAACGGTTTCACCACGTTCAAACTCACCCTCATACAGGGGCTAAGGGTATACAGGGGCAACGACGTGGTGTGGAAAAAGGGATTTCAGCAGGATGTGTCGATTTCTGCACCCAACGGATACAAGAAGGAAACTCTCGACTTTGATCTTATGCGCAGAATCACGGGTTTCATGCCGGGCGAAATTGTGAAGAAAATGGAGCTGAAAAATTAGGTCCCCTTTTCGGCACTTTGTCCGTGTGGGTTCAATAAAGGTGAACAAGAGAAGTGCCGGTAAGACACTCATATGTCACCATAAATACCCGTGAGCCACTTGCAATCTTCAATCATCTCTTTGACGTACCGGTCGAGGTATTCAATACACACCGTACCGTCCCATCGAAGCTCAGCCAACCGTTTCATTACAGCCTTGCCCTCTTTCCCCACCGGTCTATGTGTCACACGACCCTGCGCCTCAGATAGGTGCACGTGCTTGATCTGATCGTGACGTTTCTCTACGAGAGTAACCGCATCCTTGTGTCCCATATGGCTTGTATCGAGGCATAAAGGCAGCCTCGCAGCAGCAAGGCACTTGTAATTGAAACGCTCCCCACCGCTAAATGTCTCCAGCACGACAGTTGCTGTTGTCTCCTGCTGCAGAGATTTGATATTGCTGGACAGAAGAGCCAGGGCTTCATCATCGTCTATCATGCTCGCACGCTGTGGGTGAAATATGATCATCCGGGCACCGACCTTATTCGAGAGATCTCCTATGTCGTGCGCCCAGTCGAGAAAATCCTCTGGCTGATAG
Organism: Syntrophaceae bacterium; assembly: GCA_003165115.1. Lineage (GTDB taxonomy): Bacteria > Desulfobacterota > Syntrophorhabdia > Syntrophorhabdales > WCHB1-27 > BOG-1155. The sequence goes on from PLSJ01000476.1 coordinate 5,484, forward strand.
GTTACGACGGGTCCCTCCGGGGCGTGGATCGCAATACAGGGGACAGAATGATCACGAAGCTCCTCTGCCAACCTGGGCAGCCACCGCTTGATCGCCTGAAAGCTATTGTAGAAATCGAAAGGCAGGCCGAGCTCGATGGGGACTCCAAGGGACTTGATCTGTTGTCCTATGTTCTTTATGCACTCATGATCATCGGTGAAGACCGCTTTGCGGATGCAGAAAACCATGATAAACAAGAGAGTAATCTAAGGGTATGGGCAAAAGCAACACAAAGGGGATAAAGAGAATAGCCAGGCCCAAAACAGCCCATCAAGAATCAGGGGAAAGTGCGCCGTTGCTGGAAAAGATCGTCATTTGTCTTGTTGGTATTATTCACTACTTAGATGGTAGACTTTCTGTGTGGCTTGATAATCAAGGATTTTAGAGATGTACCACTTTTTAGGTTAACGGCTTGCTTTTCAGGATTATCAGCTCGCCGCCGTCCATCCTGTAGTCGAACCCCACGTCGTACTCCAGGTGGCCGAGCATGGACCTGTTCTTCTCCACGTAGGAGATGGTTTCCTTCGGATATTCGAATTGTTTCAGAAAAAAGATGAACTGCTCCACCCTGATGCCCGCGAAATAGATGCAGTCGTTCCCCTGCTTGTTGGCGATGCAGATAGTCCTGCACGCCCTTAATTCAGGCCGGACGATGAGATCGACCCCGATTCTCGTGATGTCGATGTGGGCCGAGCAGGCTGCCTTGGCGAGGACCTCGTCGAGCTGCTTGGCCGCATCGAAAAAAAAGTAGAAATTCTCCAGCCTGGTTTCCCGCGGCGTCACGGAATAACAGATGCCGGACGAGACGGCGCTGCCGGGATTGCCAATGTACATGTGCAGCTCTTCCAGGTCTCTCCCTCCCGTCACGAGGGCACTGTCGATGTCGAGGGAGAACATGAAATAGAGCAGGTTTTCGTTCGGCTTCAGCCGGCATGCAGCGAACGGCTTCATCGCGTCGAGGACGAGGGAGATCGACCTCTGTCTCCTGCTTCTCGCGTAGTCGTAGAAGTAGAACTCCCATTTGACGCGCTTGCCCATGCGCTTCACGCCCCAGACCGTATGCGAGGGGCCTACCGCTTCCCTTATCGTCCGCACAAGCTGAAACAGGCGTGGATCGGCCCCGGCGGTCTCGAAGGAATGGAGGAGCAGGTTTATCGACCTGAGCTTATCGGCGAAAGGGACGGCCGGCTTGTAGGGCCACAGCGCATAATTGAAAAACCTATCCTCTTCGGTCGTATACTCGGGCGTGAACGTGGTCTCTTTCATGGGGCACTTTATCCGACGGGCGACAGGATATCCCTTTCATCTCCATACTTTGCGATATAAGCGCGGGAGAGACCCCAGCACCTTTTCGCCGTGCATGCATCCCTGTGGCAGCAGGCGCCGAACCCGCTCCTTGCCAATGTCTTCCAGAAGACGTCCGGGATAAGTGTGGGGGGAAAGTCGCTGTCCACGAGGACCGGGTCGGAAACGGGAAGACATTCGGGGAAACCCTTGAGCACCAGAGGCTTGTCAACGGACCTCAGAAGCGAGGGCACACCGGCGAGCGCCGCCAGCAAATCCTTCATGGAGACGATCAGGTCTTTCGAGTCCCCTTCCTCCATGGGGAAGAAGTTCCAGAGATGCATCTCGCTTGCCTTCGTGCCCGCTATCTCTTCGATGAGGGCCGCCACGTGGCCGTAGTTGAGGCGGGTGAGCACCGTATTGGTCAGCAGGTTGACCGGATAGCCCCGAAGGTTGCCGATGCCCTGCATCGTTTGATCGTACGAGCCGGGTACGCGGGAAATGGCGTCGTGGACCTCACGCGGCCCATGGATGCTGATGAAGAATTCGTTCACGCCGGCGTCGATCAGCCCGCGAAGATAAGCGGCGTCACACAGCTTTCTCCCGTTCGTCTGAACTTGTATCGTTTCGAAGTAGTCGAAGGCGGCCGCGAAGGCGACGTACCTGCCCAGGCCGGGAAAGGTGGTAACCTCCGCCCCCGAAAGGATCAAGTGCCTGCACCTGCCTCCGCTGACGATGCGTATGACGAGCTTTTTGAAGAGATCGAAATCGACTGCCGGCAGTTGTCCTTTTACGGGGGCCAGCATGCATATGACGCAATCGTTGTTGCACCCATACCATACAGGGATGACTGTGTACCCCGCGAGACCGATCCTGGACCTGCCTGTGGCGTCGTTGCCGGTTTCCGGTCCCATCCGGCTGCCGGGGTCCTTCGTCTCCGGGATCAATGTTCCTCCACCCCGAAATAGACGGTAAAAAAATCGCGTCCTTTCCGGTCAACGCCGCCCGACAGATGGCCGAATCTTTTGGCCTTCATCGATTCCAGGTAGGCATGGAATTCTTTCGAGGGGACCGAATAAAGGTCCGCCATTCCTGCAAACAGGGGATAGAGCGCCTCCATTGGAAGGCCCGCCCTGTACATGTTTATGTCGAACGAGTTTCTCCGGTTGTTGTCCTCGGTCACTTCAAGGTAAAGGATATCGGGAGTAATGCCGGAGGCCATGGCGACGATGCCTTTTGCTATCTCAAGGGGCTTGGCGGCGCCGGGGCCGTCAAAGGCAAGGGACAACCTTTCCGTGATACCCTCGGGGGTAAGAGACGGATAGCAGGTATAGCGTGCCAGCGCGGTCACGGCATCGTCCGACGGGTCCCACTTAAAGCCGAGGTACAGGAGAAATGGATAAAGGCGGTCCTTCATGCCCAACTCCAGATAGACCTTGTAGACGGACCCCTTTTCATTCTCTTCAAAGCCGAAATGGACGAGCCTCGTGTGGGGCAGGTTTTGCAGGAGGGGCGCCCAAAAGACATCGGGCATGCCAAGGTCGCTGCAAAGTCCGAGCATCTTTTCCCGCGGTATGGCATCCCTGTGCAGGGAGAGCAGGAAGCGATTCGTGAGCAGGGTGCCCCGGAAGACCTTGAAAGAACGCTCAAGGCCGAACTCTACGTGAAGACCGTTGATGAGCTTAAAGAGCAGGCTCTTTTCCGCAGAGGCACCTTCCTCCATCGGCTCATACGGATTGTTTTCCGTCGGCGCAGGGCCGGCAGGTCTGAGGAGACTATGGACTTCTTCATGCTTACGCAAGACGTCACGAAGGGCGATTGCCAACCGCTTCGCCATGAAGGGTGTCAAAACGGTGCGACCGCAGAGACCGACCGTCACCTCGTCAGGGCTTTCAGACGGGGTCTGAGCCGCGCCGAAGGTGATGCTTATCTCCTCCCTGCCCATGGCGACTTCGGTGACATCGCTCCTGAACGTCCGGCCGGGGGCATCGCGCCAGACGATCCGGTCCCCGAAGGCCTTTCCGCTGCCCGTCATTGTGCCCGTTTGGTCCTTTTCCTCGTCTTCCGCATACTTTCCGCCTGAGAACCCATATTATTACACACCTCGCCGCTCGTTATCATGCAAAATCTTCCAGAGAAAGGAAGTCGAAGCTTCGAGAAGTAGTACGTGGGTCACTCAAATGGCCTCGTATTCGGATTCAGCCCCCCCCGGATGTTGCCGGCAATGGTTTTTGCAAAAATAATCGCGGACACGGCGGACGAACAATTGTCCGCCGTGTCCGCGATCTGTCGGGCTCTCCCTGGCCTTGTCCGGACCTTGTCAACGCCGGGAGTTTTGCCTATCCGCGCCGGTGGTGCCAGCCGCCGCCGCTGGTCGACGTCGAATAGGTGACCGTCACGCTGGTGGTCGCGGTCTTACCCGCTGCGTCCGTGGCCGTCACCGTGATCACGTTCGCGCCCTGTTGCAAGGCGGCTGTGGCCGACCAGGTCGTCGAAGAACAGGTCGCTATTCCGTTGCCCCCCAGACTGTTCGTCCACGTGACCGCCGTAATACTGCCATTGGTTTCGGCGGCGGTCCCCTGGAGCGTGACGCTGCTTTGCGTTGTCGTCGTGCCGGAAGCGGGCGAGGTGATGCTTACGGCCGGCGCACCGGCGGTCGGGGGCGGCGAAGTGGGCGGCGGGGTCGTTGATCCCCCACTAGCCCCCATGGTCACGGGCTGGCCCTGGGCATTGACGTTTCCGTTCGCGTCCGTCACATAGAGATAGGCCGATTGCCCGGTCGTAAAAGCCCCCTGGCGGACGGTGCCGGTGATCGAGGACGCGCTCCATGAGGTGGGTGTCACGATGGTCAGGTTCGTACAGGCCGCGTACGTCGAGGCGTTGCCGATTTCCACCCTTGCCTGCGCGCCCGTTCCGGTGGCGATATAGATGTCATCGAAATAGGGGTTTGCCATCTGTCCCGAAAGGTTGAAATTTGCATCCGCATTGAAATCGATCAAGGCCCAATGCGCGCCCGAGGGGACGTTGGTTATGCCCGTGGCGCTGAACTCCTGGGTAACGGGGCTGGAATTGAGGGCCATATCCCAGAATTTGAACGTGCCGTTACTGCTGCTGCCGGGGACGGCATATACCCAGATCCTTGTCCACGTACCGGAAGATGAGCCGTTATTATTTAATTTGAAGCCCTTCAGGTACCCTGTATAGTTGGAAGGGGCGTTGCACGCAAAAGCCGTCGTGTTCCCCAGCCAGGTGGGTATCGTTTGATCGGCCCCCCCGGCTGCCGTGGCTCCTCCCAGCCATGCTAACTTGTAATCGCCCGGAGATTGTCCCGGACACACCTCGCCGGCCGGCAAATAGACCCAATAGGAGACGAAGACGGGACCACTGGGAAGGGCCGCTTCGAAAATGGGCTTGTAGTTGGTGAAAGACATGGGGGCATTGCACGCGAATGTGCCGCTCACCCTGGAGGTGCTGCTGTAGACGGGATAGGGCTTCGTCGGTCCCGTCGCTATGGAAGTGAAAGGAGTCCATTGACCTACCTGGGCCGACCCCGCGCCCGTATGAAGGGTCGCGCCGTTAGAACCCAGCTCGAAGTCGTCAAAAAGGGTCACCGTCGGTCCCGTTGCACCGAACGCCGATCCGGTCACCGTGATCGCCTGCCCGTTCGCCACCGTACCCGTAACGCCGGAAATAACCGGCTGAGCCATCACCGGTGACGAAAAAACGAAAACAGCCAAAAAGAAGCCAACAAGGGAACCAAGGCCGACACCCACCGCATCCGTTCGTTTCTTCAATCTTTTCAAAGCATTTACCTCACCTTTCTGAGATTTTGCCCTTTGTCGGACAATGTTAAAGAGCTAACAACAGAGGGGGACTGGTTGTCAATATCATAAAATGCGCTGATATTCTCACTAGTTCAAAATGAGGATCTCCAGGGAACACCCCTTCCCGCGCCCTCGGTACGCCTCATGATGTCATACAACATCAAAAAACTCTTTACATATATCAGAACTCTTACAATAGGCCGGGAAGGTATTCTTTGAGTTTTGTCCCTTAATCCATGAGCCTTTCCGGGGACCTGAGATAAAATATGTTACGAAGTCTTTACAGGCACCTATGACTCACCTGCCACGAAATGATGCATCCCCGACAGAAATCGCCTCTGATTATGCGTGCCTGCGGGATTTCCCCGCCCGATATCGCGTGGCACGTGCATATGGCACGTTTATTGTAATTATAACCGCTTGATACGTATAAGGGGCCGGACGTGGCGGGAGGAGAATTTTATGGGCATGGTCGACGGGGGAGAAGGGGACATCCGGGGAGAGCATTGCGCGGATGCGAACAAGAGAAGGACGCCTGCGTTCCTCGGTATCGACGAGCTTGCCGAGAACCTCCGGGCGGTCCTCTCGCATGCGGGGGCGCGGACGATCAGGACCGTGATGCAGGACAGGACGGTGCGGCTCGCGGTCGATCACGAAGAGGTGGCGAAGGCATTCGCCGTGCTCGTCAGACGTGTGGCCTGTGGTGCGGCGATAACGATCCTCGGCGCGGTGGTGCCGATCGAGGCGGCCGAAGAGCACGAAGGCATGGGATGCGCGCTCCTCTCCGTTTTTGTGAGGGCCGATCCCTCCACGGAGCCCGGCCCCTCGAAAGACGCCCTGGCGGTCCTGGGCGAGCTTATCAAAAAACAGAGCGGTTCTTTCCGGCTTCGGCGGGGGCATGATGAAATGCGGTTCTGCCTTTACCTTCCCGTGCTGCGCGAGGTCTGACCGTTGGGACATGGAGTCAAAGCGAAAACGAAACTACCGGAGGCAGGGAACGAGAAATGGATAAGCTCACGAGCAGATTAAGGTGCCCGCGGTGCGGGACGGGCTTCCCCGTCAAACTCGAAAAAATGAGGGTGAACGTGTTCAACCCGTGCCCTTCATGCGGATTTCAATGCGGCGTATCGGAGATCCAGGCCATCACGGCGCACCGGCTCCTGGAGCGGCTCGAGTATCGGGAGAGGAAGCAGGCTCATCTGCCTTTGTACATCACCTCATAGTAGGCCGCGTACTCACCGCTCTTTATCCTCTCCCACCATCCCCTGTTCTCGACGTACCATCGTACCGTCTCTTCGATCCCCCGTCCGAAAGGAATACTCACTTCAAAGCCGAGTTCCCTGCGTATCTTTGTCGCGTCGATAGCGTATCTCCGGTCGTGTCCCGGACGGTCCTTCACGTAGGTGATGAGGGATTCCGGCTTTCCGAGGGCCGCCAGTATGCCCTTTACGATCTCGATGTTGGCGCGCTCGTTATCGGCCCCGATATTGTAGACGGCGCCCGGCGTACCACCTTCGAGGACCATATGGACAGCGCGGCAATGATCGATGACATGGATCCAGTCCCTCACGTTGAGCCCGTCGCCGTAAACGGGCAGCTGCTTCTCCTCCAGGGCATTGGTAACCAGAAGCGGAATCAGTTTTTCGGGGAACTGATACGGCCCATAGTTGTTCGAGCAACGGGTCACCACGACCGGCATGCCGAAGGTCCGGAAGTACGAAAGGGCGAGCATGTCCGCCGAGGCCTTGGAAGCCGAATACGGGCTGTTGGGTGACAGCGGCGTCTCCTCGCTGAACTTGCCGCTTGCGCCAAGAGAACCGTAGACTTCGTCGGTCGAGATCTGGACAAATTTGTCGACACCCGCCTTGCGGGCCGCTTCCAGGAGCCGATACGTTCCCGTGATGTTCGTGGCGACAAAGGCGTCGGGATCGAGAATGGACCGGTCCACGTGCGTCTCCGCCGCGAAATTGACGACCCCATCGATCTTTGCCGCGAAGGCCGCCTCCACGTCCGCCCGGTCCGCTATGTCGCCTTTGACGAACGTGTAGCGCGGGTTTCCTTCGACGTCGCGCAGGTTATCGAGGTTCCCCGCATAGGTCAGCTTGTCGAGATTGGTCACGTTGCAGTCATGGCCCGAAAGCAGGTAATGGATAAAGTTGCTGCCTATGAAGCCGCATCCGCCGGTCACAAGAATCTGTTTAGCCATCTATTTTCTCCCTTGGTTAAAGTATGCCCCTTCCGGGGCGCAGCAGGCGCGACCTCTCCAAGTATATTCCTGCGTGGGTTCCTTGTCATGGTTAAAACCGGTCCGAAAGGGCCGGTTGCGCCCGCACGGAGCGCGCCTTAGGTTGTGCCCGGGCCGGGGTGTGAATATATTTACCTATGGCGAAAGAGAAGGGTGCGGAATTGCGGTTCGTCCCGAAGGCGGTGACTATGAGGCAAGGAGGAGACCATGGCAGACGATTGGCTGGCAAACGCGTATGAAGGCATGTCGAGGAGGCAGTTCCTCGCCCGGATGACGGCGGCGGGCATGGGTCTCGCGGGGTATGCGGCCGCGTCCGGCTCCGTGGCGGGAGAAATCGTCACGACCCTTGCGAGCGGCCTTACGGTGGCCGACACCACCGTGCCCTCGGGGGGATTCCCGGTCCCTGTCTACCAGGCCCGTCCGTCCGCCCCCGGTAAGTACCCCGTCGTCCTGGTGATCCCTGAAATCTTCGGGATGCACGAACATATCAAGGACGTCGTCCGCCGTTTCGCGAAGGAAGGGTTTTTCGCATTCACTTTTGAGCCTTACGCCCGCCAGGGAGGGGTCCTGCTCCTGACCGATATGGCGGACGTGCAGAAAGTGGCTAATGCGGTGCCTGACGCGCAGGTGATGGGAGACCTCGACGCCATCGCGGCTTATGCCGGCAAAAATGACGCGGCCCTGGCCGACCGGCTGGGTGTCACCGGATTCTGCCGCGGCGGTCTCTATACCCTTCTCTNNGCCGCCGTCTCGTGGTACGGTCAAATCAAGCCGGCCATATCACCGGCGGTCAGGACGGTTGGTCCCCTCGGCCTCGTCGCACGGATAGGCGCGCCGGTCCTCGGGCTTTACGGCGGGGCGGACCTCGGCATCCCCGTGGAGGACGTGAAAGAGATGGAAGCGGCCCTCAAGGCGGCCGGCAAGACGGCGGAGTTTGTCATTTATCCCGGAGCGCCGCATGCGTTCTTCGCGGACTACAGGCCGAGCTACCGGGCGGACGCGGCGAGGGACGCCTGGGGCCGATGTGTTGCATGGCTGAAGAAATACCTGAAATAGCACTGGATCCAGGGAAGGAAGACGGATGAGGAAGGAGTTATAAAGGCGGGAAGAGGAGCAGGGTTGTCGCGAGGGGTCGGTATCGGGGTGAAGGGGGGCGCCGTCAGGCGCGCCCCTTTCGATTTTTGTATCCTACACGTATTTCCGCAGCCAGCCGGGAACGTAGTGGCGCCGGTCGTTGTAGACCGCCCCGAGTACCTTGCCGCCCCCCCGGACGATCTTTTCCTTTACGTCCATCGCCTCCGGCCATCTGGTCTTCTCCGCCCTTACCACGAGGACCACTCCGTCGCACCTTCCGAGGAGGGAAAACCCCATGTGTGAAGAGGCGGCAGGCGGGGCGTCGATCAGGATCAGGCTGAATTGCTCCCTCAACCGGTCCCACAGGCTGTCGTCATGGGACATGTCGAGGAGGGCGAGGATAGGGTCGGACTTCAGGGAAAAGGTGCTTATGGTGAGGTTTCCCGTTTCCGTTTGGCGGAACGCGTTATCGAGCGGCGTCGCCTGGATGCTCAGCGTCTCCAGGTGATAGTGGAACGTGGCATCGGTGGTCAGGTCGTTGAATGAGGGCCGGGGGTCGAGATCGAGGAGAAGCACCGACTCGTCCAGTTTTACCGCGGCCGTGCCGGCAAGGTTACGCACTATCGTCGAGCAGCCCTCTCCCTCCTGTGTCCCGATGAATTGCACGACCCGGTTTGTCTTCCTGTCGAGAGCCGCATCCATCGCCTGGTGGAGGCCCATCATCTCCATGTCGCTTTCCCAGCGTGGAAGCGCTGGCGGAGGGACCATGCGCGTCTTGGCCATCTCGAGTTTTTCCCTCTCGCGGCTTGCATTTTCGAGGGCTTCATACAATTTGCTCATTTATGGACCTCCATTGTCTCATGTTTGACGTCCGGGAACATTATTTCCTGTCCTACGAGAATCAGGCTCGGGTTTTTGATCGCCGGGTTGCTCTGCTTTATCCTGCCAAGAAGGAAATCGATCCGGCCCGGATCTTGCGCACCGTACACGTCGTGGATCAGATCGATCATCGTATCGCCCCGCCTGACGATCCTGACCGCCCCACCTCCCCGCCTGCTGGCCGCGACGACTTTTTCCGGCCTCACGGCGTCCTTTTGTGCGGGAGACTGCTCCAGCACTCGTGCGGCGGCAGCGGAAAAGACCGGCTGCCTCTCTTGCCTGCCCGAGACGAAAAATATGGAGGGGTCGAGCATGAGGGCGCCCGCGACGCACAGGCCCGCGATCGCCGCCGCGACGGCAGTGAGCCTGGCTTTTCCGAAGGCCGGCCTCCGGACGCCTTCGACGTCCCTGATGACTTCACGGGCCAGAGCGGCGTCGATGTGCGTTTTCCCATAGGCATAGCCGGTGGCCAGGGCATTATCGCAAAGGATGTTGATGGTCCTGGGTATGCCTTCGGCCTGCTTCGCGAGGATCTCCAGCGCCGCTTTCCTGAAAATGCCGGTATCCGCCGCCCCGGCTTTCGAGAGCCGGTATTCGATGTACCCGATGCTCTCTTTCCTCGTGAGGGGGGAGATGACCGCGCGTATGGCCCTGCGCTGCCGCAGCGCGGCAAGAGAAGGCGTCTTCAGCAGCTCCTCGAGCTCGGGCTGGCCCGCGAGAACGATTTGCAGGAGCTTCTCCTGGGTCGTTTCGAAATTAGAGAGCATTCTCAGCCGTTCCAGCGTCGCGATAGGCATATTCTGCGCCTCGTCGATCACCAGCACGACAGTGCGGTTTTTGCTATGCTCATCGGCGAGGGCGAGGTAAAGCATCTCCGTCATGCGAGGGACGTCGTCGGGGCTCGGCGTCAGCCCGAATTCCCGGCAGAGATTGGCGACGAGCGTGGAGAAAGGCACCGCCGGGTCGAAGACGTAGATGACCTTGAACAGGGCAGGGTCCGACTGCTTCAGGAAAGCGCGAAGGATCGTGGTCTTACCCGCGCCCACGGGCCCCGTGATCGTCACGAAGCCCTTTCGTACTTTTACGCCGTAGATAATCGCCGCCAGCGCCTGCTTGTGACTTTCGCTCAGGAAGAGAAATTCAGGGTCCGGCGTGACGTGGAAAGGTTCCCTGGCCAATTGGTAGAAGTTGCGGTACATGTTAGTACACCGGTGCCGTGGCCGGGTAGACGTAGCTCGGCGTGGGGATGACTGAAGGTAGCGGGAACGGGATCATGCGGCGTATGTACTGATCCACGAAGAGGTCGACGTTGGCGATTTTCGAGCGCGGCACATAGACGATGTCGGCGGGCATGAGCAATACGTCCTGGCTGATATCCTTGTTGCTGCGGGCTTTCTTCAAATCGATGATGCTGACGACCGGCTTCTCCTTCGTCCTCCGTATGACGATTACCTGAGTCACGCGCGCGGTGTCGCGAAAACCGCCGCTTTGGGCTATCGACTGAAGGGCGGTCAGGGGCCCCATGAGGGGCACGAGGCCCGGCCTGGTGACCTCTCCGTCGACGAATACCTTCTGCGCGTTGAAACCGCGCACGATCACCGTCACCTCGGGTCTTTTCAGCTCGGTCGCATACTTCTTGCCAAGAAAATCCTCGAGCTCCTGCGTGGTGAGCCCCGCCACCTTTATCTGCTTGGCGAGAGGCACGGAGATACGGCCGTCCGGTCTTACCGGGATGCGCTCGTTCAGCTCGGGGTTATAGGCGAACTTGATGTCGAGCTCGTCGCCCACCCCGATCCTGTACTCCGGCATGGACGAGATCTTCGCTTCCGTGTCGAGCAGGCTGTGGTCCGTCGTATTGACCGCAATAGGGCCGCAGGCGAACGGCGTACACGCGATTGCGAGCAGAAGCAGCAGTCTTTTCACGTTATGCCTCCTTGCTTTTTCTGTGTTCGAGCGCCGCGAGAAGAGGAACGCCCAGTTTTCTTTCAACGGACTCCGGCGTCGAAAAGGTCCGCGGGAGGTATTCGAAGGTGAAAGCGACGCCGAGGCTCAGGACTATTGCGGCGAGCAGACCGCCTTTCAATATTTTCTGCTGGTTCAGCACGACAGGGGTGACGGGCACCGACGGCTGCTGCACGACGGTGATATTGGTCATCTTCCTCTGGTCCATGTTTTCGGATATGCGGGCTTCTTCGACCTTCTTGAGATATATCTGATAGTTGCTTTCATTCGCCGCAACCTCCCGCTTCAGGTCCTGCAGCTCGGCGCTGCCCTTGCCGACGGCCTGGATTTCCCGGTCAACCTGCTGGATTTTCTGCTTCAGGCCGGCGATCCTGGTATCGAGGGGTTTGATGTCCGATTCTATCTTGAGGCTTTCGGCTGTTCGCAGGCCATCTTCCTGTTCCTTTATCTGCCGTTCCACCAATACGATGTCGTCCTTGACGGTCGATATCGTCGCGCTCTCGTCTTTGTATCTCTGGCCAAGCTCCCGCTCTTTTCTCCGCAGGAGGTTGAGCTGGTTTCTCAGCTCGGTGGAGCTGCTGGCGAAGGCGCTGGGTCCGGTCTTCAGGAAATTGAGCCTCTGCCGCAGCTCGCTCAGTCTGCCTGTCTCCTGCATGAGCTGCGTTTCCAGGTCGCTCCTCTGCTTCAGCAACGCGTTCCCCTGCTCCTCGCTTGAAAACAACTGGTGCGTCTCCGTGAACCTGGCCAGCGCGCGCTGCGATTCCTGCAGCTTCGCCTGGTACGACTTGAGCTGCTCTTCGAGGAACGAGGAGTTGACGTTGCTGAATACCTGGAGATGGCGCTCTTTCAGGCGCTCGACGAGGACCGTCAGTGCCCGCGAAGCTACCTGCGGGTCCGCGTGCCGGAATTCAATCTCCAGGAGGTTGCTCCCTCTGATGTTGTTTACACGGAGCTTCTCGCCGAACTGTTGGATCGCCGATTCCCGGGTCGCGGGCGTTGCCTTCTCGACCATAGTGGGATAGAGTTTTGTCATACCCACGTCGGTCAGCACCCTGTCGGCCAGCTCCCGTCCGGCTATCAGTTGTATCTCGGTATTGATGATGGCTTCCTGGCTCTGCGCCGGCAGCCTCATGTCGCTCACCTCGGATATGGGGATGAATTCTCTCCCGAAATTGACCATGATGATCGCCTTTGCCGCGTAGTATTTAGGCGCCTTTTTCAGGACCGCGTACGACGCGAGCACGGTGAGCAGGAACACGGCCAGTATCTTGTACTTGTGCTTGAAGAGGAGGCCCAAGATCTCCCTTGGACCCGGAAAGTTTTCCATGGTGTTCCTCCTTAGGTTTTACTGGGCTCAAGCCGTCTTCTTTGCCCCGGTCCGGCCTTGGCCGGCTGAAGCACTTTCCAACAACTGCCCCATCATCCTGAATAAAGCCTCTACATATGCACCGCTGTTGAACGTCTTTCCGACAGAGGCGAGGCCGTTTGCCGATAAGGTCCGTCTCAGGTCCTCGTCTCCCATGAGCTTCGATATGGCTTCTTTGAGGTCCGCGCAGTCCCCTGGGCGATAATACAGCCCGTTGAAGCCCTCCGTGATATAATCGACGGCCCCGACGACGCGGGCGGCAATTACCGGCTTGCCGTAGGACATGGCTTCGAGAAAGCACGACTGCCCGGTCGACCGCTGGGTTTTCAGGAGGGGGACCACGACTATCCGGGCGTCTTCGAGCAGCGCCCGGTAACGCTCGTAAGGTACGTCCAGATGGAGGTCGACGTTTTCGGGGACCTTTTGGCCCTTTATGTCGTTTTGGGATGCGACGACGACGCAGGGCAGTCCCAGGTCGGCCACGGCCTCGAAAAACGTCGTCCAGTCCCGGAGGCTGCTTCCGGCCGCAAAGACGTACGTGCCGCGGCCCTCGATAAGCCGGGGCTCGTCGATGTTGCTCGGCCATGCGATGAATCTCACCTTCGCGGCGGGCTGACCGATCGATCTGGCGTAGGGCTCAATCTCTCCCGTCGCGTTGACGACGAGGGCGTCCAGACTGGTGAGGGCATAGCGATAGAGACATTCGAGGACGGCCGATTTTATCGATGTCCGGGGCCTGTCCTCAAGATAGAACTCCCTGCCGATATGGACCGCGGCCTTTTTGCCCAGCAGCCTGCAAAGGAGACCGTAGGTGAAGGCGGGCCTGTGACCGATCGTCTCGATTACGTCGAACTCCCCGGAGACGAGGTACATGAGCATGCCGCATATGAATCCGTTGCTCCTCATCCCGACGAGACGCCGCGGCAGCCTCCTGCCAGCCAATGCCCGGACGAGCGGAGTACTCTGCTCCCTGTAGAGCCGCGTCTTGAAGTCGTCCTGGTTCTGGAGTACTTTCATCCGGCGCACCCTTGTGATTCAGCGCTTGTCACGATTTTTCTCAGCTTCTTCACCCTTGCCGGGTTGCCGGCGGCGACGGCGTAATCGGGGACGTCCTTCGAGACGACGGAACCGGCCCCGATTATCGCGTGGGCGCCGATGGTCACGCCGGGCAGGATGACCACGTGATGGCCGATCCAGGCGTGCTCCCCGATCAGTACGTCCTTGCCGACGAAGCCGTCGTAGCCTGTTTCCAGGTATTTGTGGTTTTGGAGGATTATTGTGCAGTGCTTGCCCATCATCACGTGCCTGCCGATGGTCAGGACGGCGCGGCTGCCGTCGACCAGCGCATAGGCTCCGAGGTTCGCGTGGTCTTCCATGACCACGTTGCAGCCGTTCCCGAAGTCGGCGCCCCTTCCCACCGTGACGACCCGCGCCGATCCCCTGAACAACGGCCTGCACGCCATCCTGCGGAGTCTTGCCGATATCGCGCCTATCGGCCCGAGGTCATCGGGCAGGTGTTTTGCGCACAATCTATAGAAGGCGTAGCACATGAGCTTTTTTGGCGTCCATGCCTGCGCGGGGGAGGGGGCCGGCGCGGAGACGCTGTCTATGGCGGGAAAACGAAGGCGTCCGCCCATCATATCGAAACCCCTTTCCTCAGCAGCCTTTTTCTCGCCAGGTACCTCCAGTCGGCCCTGTTGCGGTTGATGGACCTGATGACGCCCATCGTCTGCCTGCTCAGGACCCTGCGCTCGCCCAGCGCCCGGCCCAGCCCCNNCCACGGCCATCGTCTCGCCCAGCGCCCGGCCCAGCCCCAAAAGCCCGTCGGCCATGCCTTTGAGCCAGTAGAGGAAGTGGCGGTCCCTGAGGGAGTAGGCTGCCATGGGCAGGACCCCCCGGAGCAGGTAATAAAAGCCGTAGAGCGGCGGCAGGTGCCGTGCGACGAGCCAGAACTGGTTCCGCGTGTCGAAATAGTACCGCCTCCAGTTCGGTCTGCCCTGGCTCGCGTGGCAGTGCCTGACCGATATGTCTGGACTGTAGATGACCTTGTAGCCGTTTTCCCAAAGCCTGAGCGCGAGGTCGACGCCTTCATGGCTGATGAAAAAATATTCGGTGTAAAAACCGGTAAGGCTCAATGCCTTCTTCCTGAAGGCCACGGCGCCTTCGGTGATCTCGTACGTCGGAAATTCCCTGTCCTCGTAAAGGTCGGGCCGGCAGTGATGGACCCAATTGCACACCTCGCCGGTCTTGTCGCCGATGACCCGAAAATTGACGGCGCCGAGGGCCGGCTCGTGTGAGAAAAGGGACGCGATGCGTTCCAGGGCGTCATCATCGAGGCCAAAAACGTCGTCGTCCAGCGTCACGACGATCTCGCCGGACGCCGCGAGCAGGCCCATGTTCCTCGCGACGGCGCCCAGGTTCGTCCCCGTGGCCAGGTATATCACCGACGGGAAGTCCTCTATGACCATCCGCCGCGTGCCGTCCTGCGAATCGTTATCCACCAGGATCAGCTCGAGCGGCTGGTAGGGGAGCGTGCTTAAGGCAGACAGGAGCTCTTCCACCAGCGGTCTGCGGTTGTGGGTCAGCACGACGATCGATATTTTGGGGTTCCGGTCAGCCTGCATGGGTCTGTCCGCATAATGTCATCGTTTTCTTCCCGGCCGCCCTGCCGATGTTGAAAATGGCGATGGTCAGGCCGATGGCGAACCACCAGTAGATCTCGTACAGGTCCATACCGAACAGGCCGAGGACAAGGCGCACGATCACGAAGAGAAAGAGGCCGCGGGCGCATGCCGCTACCAGCGTTAAATCCTTGATGTGTGCCTCGATCCCAGGGACGGGTGCGTCTGGCGGGCTGCCTCCCGCGGTCATCTTCTCCCTGAGCAGCCCTATCTGCCGCACGATCTCTTTTTCTGACGAGCGAAGCGTTTGCAGGAGCTTGAAGACAAGCAGCCCGAAGACGAATAGCCCCTGGATGCCCAGGTTCGTGGCCACTTCCAGGTAGAGGTTGTGCGTGTCCTGCTCCCTTCCGAACGTCGTCTTCCTCACGGCGGGAAAGGCTTGTACCCCGACGCCGAAGGGGTATGAGGCGAAGATATCGACCGCGTCCTTCAGGATTTCCATTCTGGTCGTCGAGGAAGCCCCTTCCTTCTCCTCCATCGTATATATGGACGTGAACCGCTCGAAATACTGGCCGGGCACGAAGACAACGGCCGCCACGGCAAAAGCGGTGGTATAGACCAGGAATTTCTTTTTCGTCTTCGTCACGATGAAGAAAAAGACCAGCATGCCGATCAGGCCGATATACCCGGTACGCGACCCCGAAAAGACGATGATGTTGAGGGCGAGCAACGCCTGGAGCCCAAGGAGGGCCTTCACGAGCCGGCCGGATACGGACCAGAAGTAGAGCACGAAGGGGATCGTCCCGACTGCCATCCCCGCGTAGGAGTTGGGGTGGCCGTACAGGGACGTCACGCCGTGAAGCCTCATGACTCCCTGGTTTTGCCACATCATCCCCCCCGTGATCCTCCCGACCAGGCCCTCTTCGCCCATTTTCATGAATGCGATAAAAAGGGCGCAGACGAAATACCTGAGGTGCCTGGGACTCCGCACGAAGACGACGATGAAGAGGCCGAAGAAGGCAAACTTGACTATCCTGTCGACAAAGATCGTCCACGACGTCTCGGGGTCGAGCGACGTGGGGACCTGTATGGCGATGACAAGCAGGTAAAGGAGCACGTACACGTACAGGGGGCACTTCCAGTCGAGCGACCGGAAGTGGGAGAGGGCGATGAGCGCGAGCAGGGCAGCGTACACGAACTCGAACCTGATCGAGCCGAGCGAAGGGATCCTCTCGCCCAACTGCAGGTACCAGGCGATGACATAGCCGCAGAAAAGCAGAGAGACAGCGGTATTCACACGGGCGTATCCCATGCGCTCTTCGTCCATGCCGAGGGCCGTGACGTTCATCATGGGACCCTGCATATGGAAAAGCGGTATTTGCCCGAGCTTTCGGGTTTTATCTCGCCCGTCAATTCGAGTCTTACACAGGCTTTTTGTCCGAAGACCTGATGGAAGTAGTCGGTCAACGCCCCGGCTTCCCGATGGGTAAAGGCGGGCCCCGTGACGAGCCGCAGGATTATGGCGTCCACGGCCTCCTGTACTATCTGCATCTGGTCGATGCCGGGGAATTTCGTCAGGCTGTTCTCTATCAGGGAGACGCCGGCGACGCGCGAACCGTCCGGCTTCACCAGGAAATCGGCGACCCTCCCGGTAACGTGCTCCATCAGCGGCATGCCTCTGCCGCAGGAGCACATGCCCGCCTTCGGGACGCCCACGTCTTCGACGTTGTACCGTATAAAAGGCATGGCGTAGTTCATGAGGTCCGTCACGATTATCCGCCCAGGCTCTCCGGCCCCGGCATGGGTTCCGTCTTCTTTCACGAACTCGATGTACAGGTGCTCTATGTTGAGATGCATCCCCTCGTGCGCTTCGCATTCCGAGGCGATCAGGCTGACTTCCTCGCACCCGTACCTGTCAAACACGCGCAGACCGAACACGCCTTCGATGAGGGCCCTTTCGCTGGGCAGCAGCATCATCGACGTGGAGATGATCGCCTTCGGCGCTATCCCGGTGATGCCCAGCCTTTGTACATACTGCGCGAGCAGGAAGAGAGAATGGGCGTGACCGAACAGCAGGGTAGGGCGCGCTTTTTTCCAGTCGTTCTCGAAGGCGCGCACGGACCGCTCGGTGACCTCCATCGTATCGAGCCATATGTACGGGGACAGGAGCATGCCTCTCAGCCTTTGCTTCATGGTAGGGTCCGCGACGTTGCCCCACAGCGCCCCGATGGGTTCCCCTACCTCCCAGCCCGACCATCGGTCGTGGCGTCTCGCGCAGGCGTTCCTGCGCTCGCTGCAATCCTCCGTGATGTACAGCGCCAGGGCCTTGCCCATCGATCCCCCTGTCTTGAACCGCAGGAGCCCCTCCGTCGCGAACCCCCTGGAGATGATGGTCGCCATGTTTTCACGTATCTCTTCTTTCGTCAAAACAGGCAATATCCCGATGTCCCGAACCGACCGCACGTCGTCCGGACGCAGGCCCGCCTCGTCGAAGCGGCGCCTGTAAAAGGCGTTGTTCTCATAGACGAAGGAGAGGAGCGCCTTCAGCCGGGCGAGCTGCCGGTCCGACAGGACCTCAGCCGGAAGGTACTGGCTCTGTTCGAGCTCCTTCCAATACTTCAGCCTGGCGCCGCCTTTCGCCGTTTCATAAAACGGCTCGATGAGGTGCCTGCGCAGGGCTGCCTGCATCATGGCCTGCCTCCATCGGCGAGGGGGTCCGTCAAGAGCTGCATGTAATATCCCTCCAGACAGGTTATCGATCTCTCCCACGAATAGCGGCGCGCCTTTTCCAGGGACGCGGTGCCCATAGCGTTGCGCAGGTCGGCGTCCGCGGCGAGTCTGCCGAGTGCCAGGGCCAGGGCCGCGTGGTCGCGAGGGGGTACGCAATAGCCGTTCGACTCGTCGACGAGCTCGGGGTTGCCGCCGACGGCGGTGGCGACGACGGGCAGGCCGCAACTCATATATTCGAGTATCGCGTTCGAAAACCCCTCCCTGTCGGAGCTGAGCACACCGACGTGCGCGTGCCGGAGAAAGGCGACGGGGTCCTTCGTTCGCCCGGCGAAAACGACGTGGGAGGTGAGATGCAGCTCCTCCGTCAGGCCCTGCAGGCTATCCCTCTGCGGTCCGTCGCCTATGACAACGGCCTTGAACCGGAGCGTGGGTACGGCCTGCCGCAGTATCCCCAGTGCCCTCAAAAACACGTCTATCCCTTTCACCGGCCTCAGGTTGGCCACCATGACGATCCAAAAATCGGCGGGTGCTTCCCCCATGAGCCCGGGCCTCTGGGCGTACCCACTCATGTTGCCGACCCCGTTGTAGACGACCGTGACCTTCCGTCCCGGTGTCTTTTCCTGGCGCACCACGTGCTCCTTGACGGCGAGGCTGTTGGCGATGATGCCCTGAAATCTCCGGTTGACCAGGGGCAGGGCCATGCGGTAGAGCCGGTGATACCAGGGGACGGACCCGCCCAGCCCCACATCCCGCCTGCTCGACAGAAGGACCGTGTCGATGCGGCCCGCGACGACCGCCAGCCACCCGACGAAGATCGAGTCCTCGAAGAAGGTCTGCACCAGGTGAAAACGATATTCCCGCAAGAGAGAAGCCAGCTCCCTTACGACCGAAAAGAAATTTGATTTGAAGAACCCCTTGTACCTGAGGACATACACAGGGCAGGGGAGTTCCGCGGCATCGATGAAGCGCGACGGCGCGAGGACGATGAGGTAAGGCTCGAAAATGGTTCGGTCGAGCCTCTTTATGGTCTCGATCAGGTATTTCTCCGTTCCCGCCGTATCCGAGACCATGGCGTCGATAAGATAGGCTATCCTTATCATCCCCGTCACGGCCGCCGGTGCGGGACCGCCGGGAGGAGGGGCCCCGTACGGCTCCTGGGCCGGCGCTTCGACCGGGAACGGTTCCATGGCAAATTTGGGCTGTCGGCGCATCATGGCTGCACTAATCCACGGCGGGCTGAACGTACGTCCGGTACAGGCCGTTCAACCCGAGGATGATATTTTTCGCCAGCCCGGTATAAGCGGCCGGTGTGAAGGGGTGGGTCCTGAGAGCGGACAGGTAGTACCGGGTGGAAAGCCGAAGGTCGGTCCTCCGGCAATTATCGGCACGGTTGCAAAACGTATAGGCCCAGGCGCGCTGGATGGTGCTCGTGGAAAGGAGCGACCTGTTCCGCTTCACGAACTCCGCCATGATCCAGTCGGAACACCTCTGCCGTTCTTTCAGGTTCTTGGACATCTGCGTGGAGTGGCCCAGCCTGTACGATATCAGCGGCTCGTCCACGAACGAGAATTCCCAGTAGACCGAGATCCTGAGCCATAAGTCCCAGTCTATCCCCATCTTCAGCGACCCCTTGAAAAAGCCGACCTTGCGCAGGCATTCCGCGCGGACCACCGCGGACGAGAACGTCACGAAGTTATCGAAAAACAGGTCTTCCGTCACCTTCCCGGCCTTCGGACTCAGGTGGTCGCGCTCGCCCCACCGTGGGTTTAGAGGGCCGCCCTGTTCGTCGATGTAGCGCGCCCGGCTGTAGACCACCCCGACGTGGGGATCGCGGAAAAGGAGCATCTGCTTTTCGAGCTTGGTCCGGTCCCACAGGTCATCGGCGTCGAGAAAGGCGATATGGCCGCCCAACGCGTTCCTGATGCCCACGTTCTTTGCCATGGCCTGTCCGGTGTTGGCCTGGCTGAAATACCGGACCCTCGGGTCGATGAGGAACCGTGATATGACCTCTTCCGAATTGTCCGAAGACCCGTCGTTCACGATGATGAGCTCGAAATTCTCATAGGTCTGCGCAAGGACCGATTCGATGCATTCGGCCACGTACCTGCCGTAGTTGTAGCACGTCATCACCACGCTGACCTGGGGTCTTCCCGTGTAAGGAGACATGTTCTCAACCATCGTCTCACCCATATTTGCGTGCCCACACTTCCATCACCAGCATGAGCCATAACCTGTAGGAGACCCTGAAATCACGGCTCGGCTCACGGTCGTAGACGTCCGCCAGCATGTTGTCGATCGCCTTCCGGTCCACGTAGGATTCCGTCTTGCAGCCGCGGCCCAGCAGGTCCCTGCTTAATGGCCTCAACTGCTTCCTCAGCCACGTCTCGACCGGCGCGCCGAACCCGATCTTGGGCCTGTCCAGGACCGCGCGGGGCAGAATCCCTGTCAAGGCGAGCTTTAAGAGGTGCTTGGGGTAGTCGAGCTTCACTTTGAGGGTAGGGGGGATGGTCAGCGAAAATTCGACGAGGCGGTGGTCCAGGAACGGGGCGCGGCACTCGATGCTCGTGAGCATGGAGGCCATGTCCACCTTTTTCAGAAGGTCGTCGGGCAGGTAGAAATTGAGGTCGTGCCCATAGGCCACGGAAAGGGCGTCGGAATCGGTCACGTCCAGCCATCTGCCGTTCCTGTAGAAGTCCCCCGGTTTAACCGATGACGGCGACAGCAGGGAATCGTCGATCTCACGCTCGGTCATGATATGCCTTACCCAAAACCAGTGGTCGTACGCGGCGTCGGGGGCGGACCTGGGGTAGAAGGGTCCGGCCATGTCCCAACCCGCATGGGCTATGGAAAACCTGTTGGCCATCTTGAAGAGCCTCGTGGGGACCCGGCCGCCTATCACGTATTTCTGGTCGAGATAGCTCCCGTATCCCGCAAAAAGCTCGTCCCCGCCGTCGCCGGTCAGGATGACCTTCACGTGTTTCCTGGCCTCTCTCGATATCAGGTAGGTGGGGATCGCGGAGGAATCCCCGAAGGGCTCGTCGAAGTAGCGGATCACCTTTTCGAACACGTCTTCAATCTTGTCCTCGATGAGGATTTCCGTATGGTTTGTTTTGTACATATCGGCGACCATCCTCGCGTAGGGCCGCTCATCTATCTCATCCGCGAACCCTACCGAAAAGGTCTTGACCGGCTGGGTGCAGTGGCGCGCCATAAAAGCGGTCACCGCGCTCGAATCGACGCCGCCGGAAAGGAAGACTCCGAGCGGGACGTCGGCGATGATCCTGTTCTTCACGGAATCGGAGAAGAGGCGAAGGAATTCCTCCTTGGCTTCGTGCTCGTCCATGTCCCACCGCACGGACCGTTCCGGGGTCCAATACCTTGAGATCGTTATGTTTCCCCTGTCAACCTTGAGGAAATGGGCAGGAGGCAGTTTTCTCACCGACTTGAACACGGAGTAGGGAGCGGGCACGTACATGCAGTTGAAGTAGAAGGCGAGGGCGGTTCCATCGATCTCCCTGGAGACTTCCGGGTGGCGGAGGATCGCTTTCAGCTCGGAAGCGAGCAGCACCGATTCACCCGACTCCCAGTAGAGCAAAGGCTTCTCGCCCATCCTGTCCCTGGCGGCAAGCAACACGTTCCTCTTCGAGTCGTAAATCACTATGGCGAACATGCCGTCCAGCCGTGAAAAGACGTTCTCGCCATACTCCTCGTAGAGATGGACGATGACTTCCGTATCGG
>PLSJ01000102.1:0-128 GCA_003165115.1 Syntrophaceae bacterium
CTATGGGTACAAGCGCTGCGCACGCCAGTATCGCAGGATCACCCTGGACGGCGTGGTGGAGGTCCTGGGGATGGAGAACCTCCTCGACCGGGGGGTGAAGAACCTCTCCGGGGGCGAGAAACAGCGGG
>PLSJ01000102.1:140-14336 GCA_003165115.1 Syntrophaceae bacterium
ACACCTGTCAGGTATTCGAGATCCCCTACCTTTTCATCTCCCACTCGCTCCTAGAAATGAGGATCATGACGGACCGGTTACTCAACATCGCCGAAGGGCGCGTGGTGGAGCAGATCACGGCGGAGGCGCTGGCGCGGGCCCGCATGGGAGACACCCCGGGCGGCTACACGAACCTCCTGAGGCTGAACGGCCCGCGCAGGATAGACGGCTTTTACGGATATCGCTGGGGAGACCAGGAGTTGTTCGTCTCGGCCGGCAGCGACGCGCCGGAGGGCCTGTTCGAGCTCTCGTCGACGGATATCATCCTCTTCAAACGCCACCCCGAGGCAACCAGTGCCCGTAACCTGCTTAAGTGCACGGTAGTCGATATCCTCGAAACAGGGGGCAGGATCGGCGTCGANNAGCGAGCGGCTCATCGCGCAGGTCGTCAGCCAGGCCGTCCGCGAGCTGCAGCTTACAAAAGGAAGCGAAATCTACGCCGCGATAAAGGCCGTGGCTTTCAACAAGCTGGGTTAAGGATCCGCTTTCACGGTTTGCGCGCATTATTCCTGAACTCGTCTGAATGCATGCCATACTTCTCATCACGCGTCGCGGTACATTCATTGATTTTTAATTTCAGACTTCATAGATATCTTAATAGGGTGAACGGCGCGGTATATTCGGCGGCGGCCCTTGAAATATGCATGATGGTTCGTATCCGGGGCCTGTTTTCCCGCGAAGGCTTGTGCTATTATTGCAGTTAGACCCGAAAGGGCGCGCGAGAAATCGAGGTCCGTGCGTGACCTATTCTAGGAAAGAAGGAGAAGACTCATGGGGGTATCGAGAAGAGACCTGCTGAGGGGCGCAGGGGGATTGGTTCTGGGCTTCGGCATGGGAGGCATTGCAGGTCTGACAAACGGCATGGCCGCGGAGCCTCAGACAGGGGCGGCCCTTTTGCCGTGGCCTTACAAAAAGCTGGATGTGGACGCCGTTGCCGAGAGAGGCTACGAGGGCTACTACAAGGGCGCATGCTGCTATGGCGCCTTCGAGGGCATCGTCGGAGAGCTGCGAAAAGCGGTGGGAGGGCCTTACTCCACGTTCCCCACCGAGATGATGGTCTTCGGGGAAGGCGGTGTCGCCGGCATCTCCACGCTCTGCGGCTCGCTGAACGGCGCGGCCATGACCATTTTCCTCACCACGGGCGGCGCGGAGAAGGGAGGGAAGGAGAAGGCCTTCGCGCTCATCAGGGAGCTGTTCAACTGGTATGAGCAGGAGCAACTGCCGGACTACACGCCAAGGAACCCGCGGTTCCAGATCGTCAGGTCGGTCTCCCGCTCCCCGCTGTGCCACGTCTCCGTCACCAATTGGTGCAAGGCGTCGAAGGTCAAATCCTTTTCGAAGGAGCGTGCCGAGCGGTGCGCCTGGATCACGGCCTCCGTCGCACGCCACACGGCGCAATTGCTCAATGATAACGCGGCAGGCATCTTCAAGGCGGCCCATGCTATCCCGGCTTCCGAGCAGACGTGCCGCGGTTGCCACGATCAGGGCGGCGTACTCGAGAACACGCGCGGTATGATGGACTGCGGCGGATGTCATTTCACGCCGAAGACCAGACATCCCAAGGTATAGAAAAGCGGCAGCAAGGAGGTACGTCATGTCAAAAAAAGAAAAACCCCCTACGGATTACTGCGAGACTAAGGCATGCGCTGACGAGGCGCCTCAGCAACCCGCGCTCATGGGATGGAAAGAGCTTTACTTGAAAGAGGACTGGTGGGCGATCTACCTCGGAATCGGGATCGTGGCACTCGCCATTGTCGCCTTCCTGAGCGGCAGCACGATAGTAAAATCACTGACCGTCAACCCCGGAGGTCTCAAGTGGTCCTCTTTCGGCCAGCTCGCGACCCACTTTAGCCAAAACGCGCACCTCTACGCCCTGCAACTGCTCTCGTGGCTCGTCGTTTTCGGCATTTCGACGAGAATAATGGGCATCAAAACCGCCCAGTTCGTCCCATCCTTTATCATTCTCTATCTGCTCTCCGTCATCATGTTCGCGATCGGCGGGTGGGTCGACGCCGCAAAATACAACCTCGAGCCGCCGCTCGTGGCGCTCATCATAGGGCTCTTTATCGCGAACACGACGGCCCTTCCCAAATGGCTCGTTTCCGGATTCAGGGTCGAATATTACATCAAGACCGGCATCGTCCTGCTCGGCGCGACGTTTCCGATCACCCTCGTGATTTCGGCGGGACCGACCGCCCTGTTCCAGGCCGGGGTGATCTCTCTCGTCACCTGTCTGGTCATCTACTTTGCGGCGACAAAGATATTCGGTCTCGACAAAAGACTCGCGTCCGTCCTTGGCGTCGGCGGCGCGGTCTGTGGCGTATCGGCATCGATGGCCATCGCCAGCTCGGTGAAAGCGAAAAAAGAATACCTTTATACCTCGGTGACCCTCGTGGTGGTCTGGGCATTGGTGATGATATTCTTCATCCCCTTCGTGTCGAAGATGCTCGACCTCTCGCCCGGCGTGGCCGGCGCGTGGGTGGGAACATCGGAGTTCGCCGACGCGGCAGGTTTTGCGGCCGCCACCGCATACGGCCGCATGGCGGGCAACGAAAACATCGCCATCCAGGCCTTCACCCTTATGAAAGTCATCGGCAGGGATATCTGGATCGGCATCTGGTCCTTTATTTTCGCCCTTATCGCCTGCCTCAAATGGGAAAAGGACGAATGCGGGACGAGACCGAGCGCCATGGAGATATGGTGGAGGTTCCCGAAGTTCGTCATCGGCTTTTTTGTGGCATCTTTTCTCATGACCGCGATAACCGCGGGTTACGCGGCGCCCGTCTTCAACAAGGTCGTGAAACCGGGGCTGATCGGGCCCATCGTATCTCTGAGATCGTGGGCGTTCATCTTCTGTTTCCTGAGCATAGGGCTTACCACGCGATTCAGGGAGCTGAAAGCGGCCGGCTGGAAGCCTTTCGGCGCATTCACCATGGGCGTGGTGGTCAACGTCGTACTCGGTTTTATTCTCTCCGTGTACGTATTCGGCGATTACTGGGCACACCTCGGCAAGTAAACGCGATACGTGGGTCCACAGGTTAAAGGGTGAGGATATGAAGACCGCCGGATGTGCACGCTGCAAATTTTTCGAGAGCGACCCGGCAGCCATCGAGGCGGCCTTTCCGGGAATGAGCTCGCTCGGCTCCGCCTATGCGTCCGTAAGGTCCGACGCGGGCCTCTGCATCCGGCGCGACCTTTTTCTCACTCCCTTAAAGAACTGCCGGGATTTCGAAAACAGAGGTCCCGGATAGCCTCTTTTGAGAGCGCTTCCGCTGAAGATGTTGCTTTGCGTCATCCCTAACCTTATACAATAGTACATACGGTAATGTATCCGGGAAGAGTGTTTCTCTCACGTCAATCCATGGAGACGGTATGGGCAGGCTGACCTCGGTTATTTTCTTCGTCGTGCTTACTCTTTTTGCGGCCGGCGCACACGCGACGGTCTATTTCGACGTGTACGGCCAGCCTTACGAGAAGGACACCATCGCGATACCGCCTTTCGCGGGTGAGGCGGGCGGGAAAGCCGAGGTGAGCGACCTTCTCGGCCGGGACCTCGACATGTCGGGTCTTTTCGTTGTCGCGCCCCGCTCCCTGATGGGTAATGATCTGATAAACGAAGGTCTGGACAGGAGCACCATCAAATTCGACCAGTGGCGGTCGCTGGACGTGGAGTTTCTCTGCAAGGCGCTCGTACAGCAACAGGGGAGCACGTTTTCACTGGAGGCGTATCTCTACGACACGAGCGACGGCACCCTGGTCTTTGCGAAGAAATACGACGCGGCGCCTTCCGAATGGAGGAGGGTTGTCCACAGGCTCGCCGATGAGATCATATTGGCGGTGACCGGAGAGAAGGGCATCATGAGTTCCAGGGTCCTCTTCACGGCGGGGGACAGGCTTCACCGGGATGTCTACCTGGCCGACCTCGACGGCCAGGACGTGAGGAAGCTTACCGATCAGAGACAGATCATCGTCTCGCCGTCGGTCTCGCCCGACGGGAAGTACCTGGCCTTCACGTCGTACAAAGCGGGCAAGCCGAACCTCTACGTGGTCGACCTGGAGACAAACAGGGATGTTTACGCCGATACACGGGAAGGGACGGAGGTCGGGGCAAGCTGGATGGACGCGCGGACGATCGCCTATGCCCACGTTCTGGGAGAGAGATCGACCATCTACGCCGCCAACGTCGAGACGAGGCGGCGGAGGGTCCTCCTGAGCAAGAGCGGGATCCTGGTCTCCCCGGCTTTCAGCCCTGACGGCACGAAGATGCTCTTCGTCTCCGACATGTTCGGGGGGGTCAATATCTTCGTGGAAGACCTCGCCACGGGGAAGATAAAGCGTCTCTCTCACTTCGGCGGCTACAATACCTCGCCGGCCTACTCGCCCAAGGGTGATCTCATCGCTTTCGTTTCGAAGACCGAAGGGCCCTGGAAATATGCGTGATGAAGCCCGACGGGTCGGACGCCAGGGTGCTCAGCGACGGCGGCATCAACGATTCACCCCAGTTTTCGCCCGACGGCAGGTATATCCTCTATTCCTCCCGCAAGGGGAACGAGACCTCCGTCCGTTTCATGCTGCGCAACGGCGAGAACAAGAGGGAGCTTCACTTCACGGGGACCGACGAGGAGCAGCCGAAGTTTATGCCTTGAGCCAGGGCGCACCATGATACCTTGAGGAGAGGAAACGGCTGACGTATAGCGCTCCAGGGAAATTACGCGGGTCGCACGAAGGACAGCCTATGAGAATAGCCCTGGGAACAGCGAAGGCCGTCGCCGCCTTCTTGGCCCTTTTCACAATCTGTCTTCTGCTCCTTCCCCGGTTCGTCAACCTGGAGCCGATCAGGGCCGGGCTCGTCGCCGCCCTGTCGCAAAGGGCAGGGGTCACGGTACGGGCGAGGAGGATTAGCGTATCCTTCGTGCCCCGCCCCTCGATTACCCTCACGGCGGGGTCGATCTCGGGACAGGTCTCCGGGACCTTCGAATCGCTTTCCTTCTCTCCGGGGATCCTGCCCCTCTTCCGCGGAGAAACCAGGATCGTCGGGCTCGACGTCAAAGGTCCCCATATAAGCATGCAGATGCCGGAGAAATTGCAGGGCGTCGCGCACCTCTCCCTGGAGGCCGTAAAGGAACAGGTGGCCCCCCTCGTATCCGCGGCGCTGGCGAGTGCTCCCGGTCTGGTCGTCTCCGTCGCGAAAGGCAGCCTCACGCTCTTTGAGGGACACGATCAAGCCTTCCGCTTCGGCGACATCGACGGCCGTCTGAGCCTTCGAGGGGAGCGGGCCGCCCTGACGCTCGCCTGCACGTCGGGTACCTGGAAAGGGGCATCCCTGAAGGCATGGCTAAAGCCCGAAGGATTTAAGGGCGAGGGGTATCTGGAGCTGACCGGGTTCCGGCCCGCCCCCCTGGTCCAGCGCCTTCTTCCTCTCATGATGCCCCGGATGGAGGACGCCGAAGGGGACCTCACGGTGCGTTTCGGCGTGGAGGGGACGCATTTGCTTACCGCGCGGATCGAGGGCCGCCTGGACCGGTCGACGTTCCGTAAAGACAAGGAGGTCCTCGTCCTCCCCAAGATCGGCTTCAGGGGCGCCTTTCACCTGGATGGCGGCGCGACCCGGATTACCCTCGACGAACTCGACAGCCTCTCTCCGGCGGTCAAGATGTCCGGGGCCTTCGCCCTCGACCCGGCATTGCCGAGGGCGAGCGCGGAGATCCACGCCGTGGAGGCGGACGTACGGGGCGTCCGCGGGGCGGTCCTGTTCTTCGCCGGTCAGGACCCTGACTTGAGGGAAATCTTCGAAGTCTTGCAGAAGGGGAGGCTCACCGGCGTCGTTTTGAGCGCGCAGGGGCCCTCCGTCGCCGCGATGATGGAGAAGGAGAACATCACGGCAAGAGGACGCATTACCGGGGGAAGGGTCCTTCTCCCTAAAGTCGGTCTGGAAGTCAACGAGGTCGGAGGAGACGCATCGATGTCGCACGGCATCCTGGAGGCGTCACATCTTTCGGCGCGGATGGGCGGCAACCGCGGGACAAACGGAACGTTGCGCCTGGACATGAAGGAGGAACTGCCTTTCCGCCTCGACGTCAATGTCGAGGCGGACCTGGCGCAACTGCCTTATCTCCTGCGGCGTCTCGTCGGGGAAGGCTCATTCGCGAAGGAGATGGAGATGGTGCGGGAGCCCCGGGGGAAGGCTTCGGGCCGCATCGTCTTCGATTCGCTGGATAAGCCCGTCTGGACCATCGTCGATGTCGCATCTTTCTCTCTTCACGCCGGCCATGACCGGTTCCCCTACCCTGTCGATGTCGCAGGCGGGAGGTTCCATTACGATAGCGCCGGGCCGGAAGCCATGGTGCAGAATCTTTCGGGAAAGGCCGGAACGTCCTCCTTTTCCGGCCTTTCGGCCAAATTGACCCTCGGACAACAGCCGTACGTCGACATCACTTCCTGTGCCGCCGGCCTCTCATCAAAGGATATCTTCCCATGGCTTTCGTCCATGCAGCAGGTGAGGCACGCGCTCGACGGCGTCGGACCTATAGAATGCGCGGTCAAGATCGATACCGTGAACCTGAAAGGGCCTGTCTTCCACCCTCTCGAATGGCGGTTCAGGATCACGGGAGGAGTGCAGGAACTCGCGGCGCGGCCTGCCGGCTTTCCGGGACCGGTCAACATAGAGGGGGGCAGGTTCGACGCCGGGCAGGACAGGTTTTCTTTCTCGGAGGTGCACGCCCGCTCGCTCGACACGACGGTCGCGGTGTCGGGTGACGTGTCCCGTTACCTCGAAGGGACCGGCCGGGTCGACCTGACGTTCCAGGGAGAAATGGGAGACAGCTACGCGCGGTGGGTATCGGACCTGGTCCATCTGCCTGAAAAGGTCAGGGTGCACACACCCCTCTCCCTGTCGGGGGCGCGCTTCTCGTGGGAAAAAGGACATGAAACAGCCTTCTCGGGCGATGTGAAGGTAAAAGACGGTCCGTTGGTCTCGGTGAATCTCACCAGCGGCCCCGGTGAATTGACCGTCAAACCCCTTGTCGTCAGCGACAGCACATCGAGAGCCTCCATCCTTTTCCAAAAGCGGGGGAAGGGTTTCGACCTCGGCTTTAAGGGAACCCTCACGGATGAAACCGTGGACACCCTCCTGGTAGAGAAAGGACTGCTCAAGGGATGGGTGAAGGGCGACTTTTCCGCCCACGTCATCCCCGCTCACCCCCTGGAGTCCACCGCCGAAGGGGTTCTCGAAGGCTCTTTTCCCACGATCCCCCGGACCGATGAAATACCGCTGAAGAACGTCGCATTCCGTATAAAGGCGGAGGGAAACGGAGTTTCGATAAAATCGGACTTCGCGGCCCTGGAACACAAAATGAGCGCCAGCGGGAACGTCACGTCCACCGGCGACGCCTTCGTGCTGGACATGGACGTCTCGACGGACGGCATCGATCTCGATCAGGTCATCGCATGGAGCCGTGACGGAAAGACCGGCGGAACATCGGGGGACGTGCCGTTGAGGGGAGTGGTCCGGCTCGCGCCCGGCGACGTGACGTACGGCAGCCACGTGTGGAAGCGGGTCCGTGCCGATATCACCCTCCGTCCGGGACGCGTCGGGATACTCGTCCGGCAGGCGGACCTGTGCGGAGTCGATACACCGGGCTGGGTCGATATCGGCCGGGGAGAATGGGCGATGCGCTTTGTTCCGTTCTCGCAGATTCAGCCGGTGCTCCCTGCGGCTGCCTGCCTCATCGACAGGGAAGACATCAGCGGCGTTTTTGCCCTCAATGGAGACCTGACCGCGAAAGGAGGAGCGGATGAAGAGCCTATGGGGTCTTTACAGGGAACATTGACGTTCGTCGCGAAAGAAGGCCGGATATATCGCTACGCGACCCTGGCAAAGATTTTCCAGATCGCCGGCCTGACGGTAATCTACGACCTTCCCAGCCTGCTGGGAAAAGGGTTTGCCTATGAGTCCGCGGAAGCGACATTGCGAATCCGCGACCGTAAAATCACCATCGAACGGGGGGTACTGGATGCCCCTTCGGCAGATCTTATCCTAAAAGGGGATATAGACCCGGTCAACAAGAAGATCGATATGCTGGTCCTGGTAGTCCCCTTTACGACCATCGGCAAGATTATCAATGTAATCCCCGTCGTCCGCTACGTCCTTGCCGGAAGGCTTCTGGCGATACCCGTTCGTCTGACCGGCGACCTGGAGCAGCCCACCGTGGTGCCGCTGCCTCCTTCGGCGGTCGGTTCGGAGCTCCTAGGCATGGGCGAGAGGATCCTCAAACTCCCCCTGAAGCTTATCCAGTCCTTGCTGCCTGCAACGAAAACCGACTGAGTTCCTGGAGAGATCACCTGTTCGGGCTGCCCAGGGGGCTGCTCGTGTACGGGCCGTCGGTCGAAAGGCCGAGGCCGCCCGAGCCGGTCCCCGACCCGCCCAGCGTGCTGCCCGTGCCGGTCCCCGTACCGCTTTCGGGCATGGTGTCGAATTCCTGCGGGTTCGGGAGGGCCGGCAAATCGGCGCTGCCCATGGTGCCGGGGAACTGCGTAGCCGATTGAAAATCCCCTCTCGCCTGGTCCGGCGCCGGGGGAGGGGAGCCGACGTCAGGTTCGGAAGCGGGAAATCCCTGGCCGTAGGCAAGGGCCACACCCATGAGAAGGAACAGGCTTACCGCGACGAGACGCATCAGGAAGGGAGCTTTCATCTTATCACCTCTTCTTCAAGAAAGTATAAACACGTTTCCCGCCCTGTCAACCGCGCTCTTTTCGTTGCCTTTGCTCCGTCGGGGACATATCATGTGGCTATGTCCACCGGCAGGAAAGTCTCGAAGGGGTAGATCGTGGGTTATGATTTCGACCTCATCGTGATCGGGGGCGGAGCTGCTNNCTCATCGTGATCGGGGGAGGCGCGGCAGGACTGGTCGCGTCGAAGTTTGCCGCGGGCGTCGGCAAGAAGGTGGCCCTCATCGAGAGGGAGAGGCTGGGCGGGGAATGCACGCTCTACGGCTGCGTGCCCAGCAAGGCCCTCATCAGGACCGCCAGGGTCCTCAATCAGATGAAGCGTGCGCATGAGGTCGGCCTCAACATGGGTGAGCCGCCGCCCGTCGCGGGGGAGGCGGTGTTTGCCCGCGCCAGGAAGGTAGTCGAGAGGGTTTACGAGGAGCACAGGCCGGAAGCGCTGGTTGGGCTGGGCATACATCTCGTCTTCGGGAGCCCGAGGTTCCGGGACAACCACCGCGTCGAGGTCGACGGAAGGATGCTCTCGGCGGCGAGCTTCATTGTGTGCACCGGCTCCTCCCCGCTGGTCCCTCCCATCGGCGGGATCGAGACCGTACCGTACCTGACGAACCGGACCCTCTTCGACATGGAGCGTCCGCCCCGGTCGCTCATCGTCCTTGGTGGCGGCCCCATCGGCATCGAGATGGCCCAGGCATTCACGTACCTCGGCGTCAGGGTAATCGTGCTGGAGGCGGCGGACCGGATCCTCCCGAAAGAAGACAGGGAATTGTGCGACCTCCTTGCGGGCCGGCTCGCGGCGACCGGCATGGAAATCCTTACGGGCACACGGGTGTCCCGGTTCGGCAACGGGGATGGCGGGATAGAAGTGGCCGTGGAGGATGCGGCCGGACAACGCGGTTCCCTGTCGGGGGACGCGCTCCTTGTGGCCACCGGAAGAAAAGCGAACGTAGACTCCCTCGACCTCGATGCGGCCGGCGTCGCGTATTCGCCGGAGGGGATCGGGACCGACAGGCTGCTTACGACAACGGCCGGGAACATCTATGCGGCCGGCGATGTGACGGGGCCCTACCGGTTCTCCCATATGGCCGAGTACCAGGCGAGGATAGCGGCGCAAAATGCCCTCTTCCCTTACCGGAGAAGCGCCGATTACCGCCACTACCTCTGGTGCACCTTTACCGACCCGGAGTTTGCCCACGCCGGCCTCACGGAAGACGAAGCCCGCGAGAGATACGGGAACAGCATCAGGGTCTACAGATGGAGGTACGGCGACATCGACCGCGCCAAAACAGATGCAGATGAATTCGGCATGGCCAAATTCATCTGCGACCGCTCATACAGGATCCTTGGCGCCCACATCCTCGGAACACGCGCGGGCGAGCTGATCCACGAAGCCCAGATTATCAAGACCCTTGGCGTCCCGTTTCACAAGCTCGATTCGGTCATCCACGCCTATCCCACCTTTTCCGACGTCGTGAGGCAGCCATCAAAGGCAAGCCATATAGACAGGCTGCGGAACAGCCTTCTCGTGAGGCTCGCCGGCAGGGTGTTCGCGGGCAGGAGATGACCCGGCGCGGCGCACGCCGTTTTGGCTACCTGTCGCCCTTCTCCCCACCTATCGCGTGGTTGGCCATCTTTTCGATGGCCTTCACCAGCGAGGAATGGTCGAGGTCTATGCCACCTTCGGCCGCGACCGCCGTGAAGAGCTGCTGGGTGCCCGCGGTGTTGGGAAGGGAGACGCCCAGCTCGCGCCCGGCCTGGAGGGCCAGGTTCAGGTCCTTCTGATGGAGCCTGACCCGGAATCCGGGCTGGAAGGCCCGCTTGATCATCCGTTCCCCGTGGACTTCGAGGATCTTGCTCTGCGCAAAGCCCCCGAGGAGGGCTTCCCTGACCTTTGCCACATCGGTTCCCGCCTTAGAGGCAAGGACGAGGGCCTCCGAGACGGCCTCCAGTGTAAGGGCGACGACGATCTGGTTCGCCACCTTGCAGACCTGGCCGTCGCCGTTGCCGCCGATGAGGACGATGTTTTTCCCCATCTTTTCAAGATAGGGTTTAATCTGCTCGAAGACCTCCGGTTTCCCCCCCACCATGATGGAAAGGGTGGCGCCCTCGGCGCCTACCTGGCCGCCCGACACGGGGGCGTCGAGCATCTCCACGCCTGCCAGGGCGAGCTTTTCCGCAAAGGCGCGGGTGGCGATGGGGGAGATGGAGCTCATGTCCACCACGATGGAGCCGGCCCGGATGCCCGAGGCAACGCCGTCGGGCGCGAAGAGCGCCTGTTCCACGTCGGGTGTGTCGGGGAGCATGAGGAAGACGACTTCGGAGTTCTGCGCCACCTCTTTCGAGTCCTTACAGACGACGGCGCCCTGTCCCTGAAGCTCCGCGACCGGCGCCCGGACCACGTCATGGACGTAGAGCGTATGGCCCGCCTTTATGAGATGCCCTGCCATGGGTTTCCCCATGATGCCCAGTCCGATAAAGCCTATCCCGGCCATGTGTGCCTCCTTTACAGGTAAGGTCTCAGCCAGCCGAGGCCATCCTCGGTCAAGCCCAGCGGCTTATACTCGCACCCGATATACCCCTTGTACCCTGCGTCGTCGATGAACCGGAAGAGGTTGGCAAAATTGACCTCCCCCGTCCCCGGCTCATGGCGTCCGGGATTGTCGGCTATCTGTATGTGGCCTATGGCAGCGATGTTCCTGCGCGCCGTCTCGGTAAGGTCGCCCTCCATCACCTGCATGTGGTACACATCGTACTGATAGGAGAGGTTGGCATGACCGACCTCTTTCAGGAGAGAGAGGACCTCGCACGTGCGCGAGAGGTAAAAGCCGGGGAAATCGCGCGTATTCAATGACTCCACAAGGAGGGCGATGCGCTCTTTTTTAAGGGCCTCCGCCGCGAAGCGCAGATTGCCCACAAGGGTCTCCCGCGCCTTGTCGGGCGGCACCTCTTTCGGGGTGAAGCCTACCAGACAGTTCACCCGGCCGCAGCTCAATGCCTTTGCGATCGCGATGGCCCGCCCCACCCCCGCCTGGAATTCGCCCACCCTGTCGGGCAGAAGGGCTATGCCCCTCTCGCCTGCCTCCCAATCGCCGGCGGGAAGGTTGAAGAGCACCTGCGTCAGGCCGTTGGTGCGCAGTTTTTCGGCAAGCTGCTCTGTCTCGTAGGGATAGGGAAACATGTACTCCACCGCCTTGAACCCTGCGTGGGAGGCCCGTCCGAACCTCTCCATGAAATCACAATCCCCGAAGAGCATGGTCAGGTTTGCGGCAAATCGCGGCATATCCCTTCTCCTTGTATTCGTGACGTTTTCTTAAACCGATGGGCAGTTGTCGAAAGAAACGTTAAGTGCCCCTGAAGAGCCGTTCTTCATTCCCCGGTCTTCCTCCCTGCTTGTCGGAGAGCCAGGGTGAGGGGATCAGGCGGGAATCACAATGTTTTTAAAGCTTTCCACATACCGGGCGCACCCACTGCGAAACGACGCACACCCCCGCGGATGGCCGATACTCGCAACGGGCCGGGGAACCATGGGCACCGTCGATCCTGCCCGTTCCGGGACCGTCCACTCATCCGGCGCGCGTCGGACTATTTGCCCGGTCTCTTGCCCTGAAGGAGGTCTTTCACCTTACGCGCCGCCAATACGGGCAGAAAATCCGTGATAACCGCCTCCTGCTTCATCTCCGCGAACACGGATTCGTAGAGGGACTTCACTTCCTCCGTCCGAACACCGTGGGACCGGGCCAAATCTTCGATCGCGCCCGACGTTCTCTTTTCCTCTGTCTTGTTTTGGTGCGATGTGTCCATAAGTCGTTGCTCCTGAACGTTCCTTTCCCATGGCCTTCCGGTGACCCGGTCGGCCCTCGTCAATTAAGTCCCATGCCCGTTTCTTTTGAACGAAAAGATTCTAACCAAGATCGAGGCGCTTGTCAACGGGCACTTTGCACCATGCAACGTTTACCCAATTATATCGAACCCTTATAGCCTATCCACCACATAAGGCTGCAACCTCTCGGGCGTCAGGCGTTGGAATCGTTCTCTTCGGCGCGGCGCGCTACAGGCTGTCGATCATCCCCGCCACGCGCGGCCCCCAGACTTTAAGAGAATACCTTTCCTCCGCGATCTCCCTTGCCCTTCTGCCCATGCGTTTTCTTAAAAGGACGTCGTTTCGGAGGCGCTCTATGGCCTCGCGCCATTCCTCGATGTCCTGCCTCAGGAACCCGCTTTGCCCCTCTTCTATGATCTCTGTTGAAACCCCGAAAGGGTGCGAGACGGAGGGAAGACCCGAGGCGCAATACTGTATCAGCTTCAACCCGCACTTGCCCCGCGACCAGATGTCATTCCTGACGGGCATGATGCCGACATCGAAGCCGAGGAGCATCTGTTTTTCCCTCTCGCCGCTCCACTTCTCGAAGACCGTCTGCTCCCCCATCGTCGCGGGTGGTTTGTCGGCCACTACTTTGAAGCGCGTGTCGGGGGGCGGTGAGGCAAAAAGCGGGGCGATGTCGGGAAGGTATCGGAGGGTCGATGCGCCGCCGATCCAGCCCACGACAAAGGGTTCGGCCGGCTGATGCTCCTTCACCGGGTAGTCGGCCGTATCCACAACGGTGGGGACGCAAAATACGTTCTCATCCCTGTGTTTTTTTGCTTCCGACAGGAGGAACCCGTTCCCGCAGAACACGGCGTCGGACAGCCTTACCATGGCGCCGAACCTTCTTCTCCTCGTCGGGCTTTCCTTCCTCGACCCGTACATGATCGCGTCATCGAAATCGAAGACGATCCGCTTGCCGAATCTCCGTAACAGGTACTGTTTTACGGGATCGGGGAGGAGCCGCTGCACATAGACCACGTCGGCATGGCGAAGGGCCCGTACGAGGGCCGGTATCCCCGCTTTTGTGGTGAGGTGGCTTACCTCGAACCCGCCCTTTTCCAGGTAAGGGAAATATTGCTGGATCCTGTAGCCGTTGGGGTTCGTCATTGCCTGAATATGATGGGCGAAAAATAATACGCGTTTCTTCACGAGGTACTATATCATACTCCCTGCCTTTTGTGGCAACCGCGGAAAGGTTGGTATAGACTTTAGAAAAACAGGAGGGCCAGCATGGAAGCAGGGACGATGCGCGCTATGGTGCTCGAAGAGCCGGGCAGACCGCTCGTGATAAAAGAAGTGCCCATCCCCGAGCCTGGGCCGGACCAGGTACTGGTGCGTGTCCACGCCTGCGGCGTCTGCCGCACCGACNNCATCCCCGGCCACGAGATCGTCGGCGCCGTGGTCCGGACGGGCGGCCCGGCGGTCCCCTTCCGGCCGGGCGACAGGATCGGCATACCCTGGCTGGGCCATACCTGCGGCCATTGCCGCCCCTGCGCGTCCGGGCATGAAAACCTCTGCGACAACCCCCTCTTCACCGGCTACACCATCGACGGCGGCTATGCGGACTA
>PLSJ01000153.1 GCA_003165115.1 Syntrophaceae bacterium
TCAGGAAATACCAGATGCTGAAATGCGTCTTGGGAGGCAGGCCGTCCTTCTTTTTTTGGGGGTTCTGGGGGACGAAAAATGAGCGGAGCCGATCTATCACATTATTTATAGCACCAGGTTCTTTCTTGTCATCTGCCACTGCATTTCCCTCTATGGGTTGTCAAAACGATCCCGAAAAGATGGCGCTCTCCATTTCGTTTAAGCCGGGCGGTTCTACCGGCTGAATGGGATCAGCCCCCGTTACCCTTTCAGAAGGGGTATCTTGCGGCCTGCATCGTCGATCTCTTTTTTCACCGCATCGAGGGCCTTGTCCACGTCGGACTCGGCCACGCCCACACCTTTCTCCATCTTCTCGCCAACGTCCTTCGCCTCCCGGACGACCTTGCTGCTCTTTTCTTCCATCCGGCTTCCCGCCCAGACCAGGGCGTTCTCGAGGTGGTCGGCCGCCGCCTTAAGGCTGGCGCCTGCCTTTGAAGTCTCCTTTTTTGCCCAGGAGTCCGATGCCTCTATATGGTGCTGCCGGGCAAGGGCGTACTCGGCGCGGGCAAAGCTCTCGTCCAGCTCCTTCTCCGACTTTACCGCCTTCTTCTCAACCGTCTCAGCTAACCGACGCAAATCCTGTGCCGACGCGGCGAGGTCCCGCTTTGACTCCCCCGCGGCCCTTACTTCTTCTTTCTCGAGGAATGCGGCCGCCGACCGGATCGCCGATGCCGCATCATGGAAGTCTTTTTTCAGAAAGCTTTCCCGGGCCTTGTGAAACTGTTTCTGCAGTGCGCTCCGGGAAGAAACCGATTTGCCCGGCGTCCTGGTCTCGGCCGCACCTGCTGAGCCCACGCCATTGAGAACAGGGCTACGACAATGAAAACAGAGAGGCGCTTACACGCACGTATCATGCTACTCCTCCTTCCAAGGGTGGGTTAATAGGGAGCCGCTCCAGGTCCCTTCTTGGGGGTTCACACCAGTTTGAAGCAAAATGTACGAGTGGCTGGTATGATCCTTGAGCACACAGATGCTGCCGATAGTACGCGTCTGGTGCGGAGACCACAGACGTTACCATTTTGAGAAATTCCTACTAGACAGTAGTCATTCCGGGAAGAGGATGCAACGAGTCCTTCCGGTGACCGTGCGTAAGGAAGTGATTCTTGCAAGGTTTTATGCCCGGTGGTAGATTTATCTTAGGCTGCACCCCACACAAAGGGTATTGTGGCGCCCTTAGGGGATGACCACGTTGCCGTCATGCACGGCTTTGGTCCTATGAGACCGTTTGGATGTATGATCCCGTTCACCCGTTCTGGATGTCAACCTAAAAGTGTGCCACCCCTGCACCTTATCGCATACGCTATGAGCCCTGAGCCGCCGCTGCATCACCCCCTTGGTTTTGATTGATCTGCTGAGCGAACATCTTTCCCCTTAGCCTGTAGCTGTGCCCCTTGATGTTGACGACCCTGCAGTGATGGAGCAGCCGGTCCAAAATCGCCGAGGCGATGACCTGGTCGCCGAACAGCTCTTGCCAGTCGATGAAGCTCTTGTTGGAGGTCGTGATGATGGAGGCCTTCTCGTACCTTTTGGAGACGAACTGGAAGAAGAGGTACGCCTCCTGGGCGGTCACCGGAAGATACCCGGCCTCGTCCACGACGACGAGACTTGCGGTCAAATACGGCTTGACCTTGTTTGGGCTTTCCTTCAATCGGGCGATCAACGTATCCATTGTCGTATAAAGGACCTTGAAGCCGTGGCCGCAGGCCTTGACGGCAAGGGCTATGGCAAGGTGCGTTTTCCCCACGCCCGGAGGTCCTAAAAAGATGACGTTCTCATGCTTCGCCAGGAAGGTCAGATCGAAGAGCTCCACTACCGTCTTTTTGTCCAGGTGGGGATGAAAGCCAAAGTCGTATTCTTCAATGGTCTTCGCGTGAGGCAGTCCCGCCAGGCGCATCGCCATGTCGACCTTTCTTTTCTCCTTCGCTGCAACCTCTTCTTCGAAAAGCCGGTCGAGGAAAGAGAGGTAGGACATCTTCTCACGCTCGGCGAGGGCGACGGTTGCATCGAGGACCTCGTTCATCCGCGCGAGCTTCAATCGGGCGATATTTTCCTTGAGCCGTTCGCAGGTCAGTTGCTCCATGATGCACCTGCCAGACGCTCGTACTCTTCAAGAGGCCGCGTCGCCACTTCGGGATAAAGCGTCGACGTCGTAAGCCCCCTCGTCGCTTTCCCTTTCTGCCGGCCGTATTTTCTTTTGATCTGCTCCTTGTCCTCAAAAAGCCTGCGGTATATGGAGGGGTCGCCCACGATCGTATGTTTTTCTTCCGGCTCCTCGTAGGTGGCGAGCAGTTCCTGGTCATGGCATATCCGGATGATCTTGCCCTTTATCTTGAGCATGACCTTTTTGCCCGCGAACCGATGGGGGATCAGATAGCGGTTGCCGTTGTAGGAAAGCTGACATTCGTCGTAGACCGGCCTGAACACCTTAAGAGAGGTGTCGCAGGGGGCCGGGGGAAGGTTCGTGAGCAGTGGCTTTTCTTTCTCCCACCTCTCGAAGACGGGCTGCCAATACGAGCCGTGCACCCTTTTATTGGCCGTCTCTGAAAGCCATTCCAGGACATCATTATTGGCCTTCTCCAGAGAGACATACGGATAGCCTCTCCAGAAGCGTTCGCGGAGGTAATTTATCGGGCGTTCCACTTTTCCTTTTACCCACGGAGCGTACGGAGGGCAGAGGCGGGGGTGAAACTCGTAGTGGTTCGCGAACCGGGAGAACTCGACGTTGAAGACGGGCCTGCCGCTCTGCCTTTTGATGACCACGTGCTTCATGCAGTCGTAGAGGATCTCTTTCGGGACTCCGCCCAGATAATCGAAAGCGCGGATGTGGCAATCCATGAAGGCTTCGAGGGTGCGTCTTTCCACGAACTCGACGTACATTATTTGTTCTGCCGATCAAATTTTACCTGTTCGGGTCGCCCTCCGAAAGTTATTTTGGACAGATGTGGTAGAAGATCAATTAAAAAACGATCGTCACGCTTACCGTATCGCTGTAGGGGCCGGCTACAACGCCCGTCTGTCGGGCCGGAATCCGGCCGTAAACGGGCGCCGTAACGTTCGCGTGAGGCGGAGATGGGTTTGAGTAGAATTGGCTGCCATCCGTGCCGTCCCCCCAGACTGCGCTGCCGGCCGCGTCGAGGTAGAGGTTGTAACGAAGTACGCTGCCGCGTTGCGTCATGCGTCTCGTGCCTACGGAACCCGCTCCGCCCGAGCGCATGAGTATCATGACCAGGACGCTCTGAGCGCAGTTCAGGGTGATGGTCCCTGTCGCCTGAGTATCGGACGTGGAAAACGGATCATAGGGCGGGAAGACGACGGGCGACACCTGAAGAGTGCATTGGTTCGCCCACGCGGCGGGCTGGCACACGAGAACGACAAAGCATGCGAGTACCGCCCGAAACAGCCTGCGACCGGGTAATTTCATGGGATTTCGCACCTGACCGTGCCCATCTTGACAAAAAGCTCCTTTGAAGAAGGAACGGTGAAGCTGAGCCTGCATTCTCCGTCCCGGTATCCGATCACGGCCGGCCAGTTCCCTGCCGGAACGTTCTCCAGGTAGAATTCGCCGTGCCGACCTATGGGCGAGATGAATTCCCCCGCCCCCGCTGTCTCCTTTCCCTTAACGGTGAGGGAAAGCTGGCCATAGGCAGGAATCACCGTCTTCCCCGCGTGGTAGACCTCGACTGTCCCTGTAAATGCCTGGAGCCGGCGCACCGGAAACGTGACAACGGCGCCGCCGCGGTACGGTGTCGCCACAATGCGCTGTGTCTTCTCCACCGAGTAATCGATGGGGATGTCGCCGTCGTTAATGCTGAGATCGTTGCCGTAGTAACTGAGTAGGGTAGGCACGAGGAGATTTCCGTTGCTGTCGGTCCGGCCTATGCTTTGGTTGCTGTAGTAGCCGGTCACGCCTTTGAGGTCCGGCACGTGAATCAGGGCGTAGCTGTCCTGGACCGGCGGGGTGGCGAATACGCGCCCGTCGATCCCGACGAGCCCGCCGCTGACCCGCAGCGTGGACGTCTCCTGCCCCTGGAAGCGCGTGTTGTCGAGTTCATACAACCCGTGAGGTCCCCGATATTGAAGGTTGGCTACCTCTTGTGCCTCCTGCCCCGTCTGGCCCTGAAGCAGATAGCCGTAGCCGCTGCCCAGAGGCAGCGATTTCTGCACCTGCACGGTCCCATAACTGCCCTGGTTCGACTGGCCGCTCCGGTGGTCGTACGAGGTCGTGGACATCGTGCGCTTGCCCAGAAGAAAGGTGAGCGCCAGGATGACGTCGGTCGCCTGCCCCGTGCTTTGCGAGAACGATCGCGTCGCGGTCAGACTCAGGCTGACCGAGTTGGAAAGGCGCATGGCGTTCGTGATGCTGACCGAATAGGCGCGGCCGGAATCACGGTAATCGAGATAGCGGAATATATTGGAGATGCTGAACCGCCCCACCTGGAAGCCGAG
This sequence comes from Syntrophaceae bacterium, assembly GCA_003165115.1. Lineage (GTDB taxonomy): Bacteria > Desulfobacterota > Syntrophorhabdia > Syntrophorhabdales > WCHB1-27 > BOG-1155. Next base: position 4,486 of record PLSJ01000153.1, read on the forward strand.
GAACACATCGGCCTGGGTCAGGGGACGGTCCTGCGCGCGACTCAGGGCCAGGGTGGAATATGACCTGCCCGTCAGTGTGACGTCGCCGCCGAAGCTCCACCGCCGTGTGAGATAGCTGTAAGTTGCCGCGGCGGATGGACCGGCGCCGTTCCCGCCGCTGAATGCGCCCCACAGCCCGAACTGGCCGAACATCGTGGAGATCGCCGTCTGCGTGCCGCCGCTCGCCACCCGGCCATCGGTCTGAAAGAAACCGCCGAGAGTGAGCCGGTCCGTGAGCCCGTAGAGATGGCTGGCGGCGAAGGCAGGCGGCCCGTAGTCCCAGCTTGCCGTCCCCTGGTTGTTCCTTACCAGGCCGAGATTGTACGTGTATTGGCTGAGTCCCTCCTTCAAAAGCTGCGTGCTCAGGTAGTAAGGGGCGTTGATTACCTGTTGTTCCCCGAAGGCGTTTCGGACGATTACCTGACTGTTGCCGGCGCCCGCCGGAGCCGGGAGGTCCTGGAGATTGAAGCGGCCGGGCGGCAGGTTGACACTTTTGGCCAGCACCCCGTTCACGTACACGTCAGCGGTCGAGGGCGTGCTAACCTGACCGGAGAGCTGTTGGCTCGGAAAAGTGACAAGATATGGGTTGAGCGCGAAATTCCGCGAGAACGAGATGCCGCCCAGGAAGACACCGCCTCCCAGGAGCCCGGTGTTGGCGAAGGTGTCCCCCACCGTCGTGCGCGTGAGCAGGCCCGGGTTGTCCATGGTGAGGTTTGTGAGGCCGCGGACTAAGGCGCCGCCGGGATTCAAGGAGAGGCTGCTGTAGAGGAGCTTGCCGTCGATGCTCCCGCCACCCTCCGTGAAAAGACTGGGACTCTTGAAGTCAACGGCCGTCAGGGCGTAATTGACAAAGACGCTCGGGCTGCTCATGTACGTCAGGTCTGCCGGTTGGGTTTTGCGGAGCCTTACCGTCGTCGTGCCGAGCAGGGAGGGATCGATGCTGACGCGGAGGGCGAGCTTCGCTTCATCGAACCTGTAGGCGACTGCCGGCGTCAAGGAAGAGAGGGAGACGAACTGCTTTCCGCCAATGGCGGTGGCCGCGCCCGCGAGGAGATCGAGTCCGGTGCCCTTCAGGTCGTCTACGTGCACGAGGACCTCCTGCCCCCTGAATATCACCATGACCTCCCCTTTGCGGACCTCGTTCACGTAGAGCTCAAGAATGGCGCGGTGTTCTGCGGTTGTCGCGGAGCTCTCCGGGAAGGCCGGAACAGGCTCGGACAAGAGGCACGCAACGACAGCGCAAAGGACGAAGGCCCACAGGTTAAGGCTGCCGCTTCGCGGATACAGGAGCCGGTTCTGTCGATCCATTGGGTGTTACCGGCCGGGCGATGGCATCGCAGCCGCCGGGCGGCAGGTTGAAATCCTCTTTCAGTGCCCGGTCGGACGTTTCTACTTCGATCAGGAGCCGCCGGGTCCCCGTACATTCGCTTTTTTCCGTGGTGAATTCGTAATCGCGGACGCCGCCTGCGAGAATATACCAGCCGTTCATCGAGCGGCTGAACAGCTGTCTCTCATCAGGATCGAAACCGGTGACCCGGATCGTGCGGGCGATAAAGTGGCGGGTCCCCGTATTGCTCACGGTGAATGAAAGCACCCCCCCGGCAAAAGCGGAGACGTCTATCCGTCCGCCGGCCGTCGTTGCGCCGGGGCGAAGAAAGATCGGGATGCTCTGCGTGGTGAGGACCCGTATCTCGTTCACCGCTTCGGCCCTCGGAACGCCCGGCAATTCTTCCAGATTCAGCCGGTAGGTCTTCTCGGCCGCTCCCGGCGGGACGGTCATCCCCACCCTGATCCTGCCTTCCCCTTCGGCGGGAATGGAGAGCATCCCGGGGAAGCAGATAAGGTCATCCGTAGGGGTCAGGATGATTTCGCCGTTGGGCTTTTGTGACCAGGCGGCGGCGGTTACCTCCATTCGCACCTCTGCCTGTCCTAGGTTGCGGACGGTCAATAACTGGGTAGATGTACCGGGCCCGAGGACGATCGTCGTCGGCGCGACCGAGAGCGAGGAGGCGCACGCCGTCCGGGCGGCTTGCGGCAGGTGTGCGAGTACCANNGACACAGACATAGGGTGAGGCCCGGCGCACGCCGGCGCCCCGGCGTTGCACAGGCACTCGGGACCGCCGCCCTCAAGTAGTGAGGGTGGCCAGTGGCGGCCACCCTCTTTTCCTCAAGATGAGAGACCATCGGACCAGGGTCTGTCAGGCCCCTCGAAGACAAGAACAATCGGCCTCCTGTCAATAAGTGATGGTAACGGTTACCGTGTCAGTGTAGGTGCCCACGGGTGCTGACGTCTGACCACCCGGTATTTTTCCGTAGGCCGTGACCACCTGCGCCACCCCAGTAGTTGTCGGTGATACTACCCAGCTGGTTGATATATCGCCCCACACGGCTTGATTAGCAACGTCCTGATAGATTTCGTAATCCATGTAGTGGGCGGTTGTCTGCCCGTCGGACAGCGCGCGCGTAGTGTTTACTTTGTTGGCGGAGTGTCCCCCCACACTAAGGCTGATAGTCGGGGTCTGGCCGCTTGTGCACGTGTAGGTGATCGGTGCATTCGCGGTCAGGTCCGAGCCGGTGTAGTTCCCAAAACTCAGGCTGCCCGCATTGACGCTGCAGGCATTTGCAACGCTTGCGCTCACCATAAGGGAGCTCGTCGCCGTACTCGTGGCGAGGGCGGGAAGGGGTACAAGAACGGCGGCCGTAAAGGCCGCGAAAAGGACGATGCCGAGAAAACCTGGAGTGCCTGTGAAACGTTTCATCATAAAACCTCCTTTTTGAGATGCTGTAATCTTTCGCTGTGAGACCTCGACGGCCTGCCCCGTGTACGCCGAGGGGAGACTGTGAAACCCTGCCCGGAATAACTCCCATCTCCCTCCACGCGGGCCGGTCGGGTGTCACTCAAGAGACCTTCCGAACCGGCTGGGGCACATAAGCCGTGAGATCGGGCCGATGCCACAACAAGGGTCGTAATCAAATGCACAGCCGTCTCCTTTACGAGTCGAAGAGCCTTGCGATTCGGCTCGAAAAGTAAACCATAACATAGATTTCTAGGTGGTAATTCTGTCTCGCCGATCAGCTGTTCCGCGCAGGCCGGAAATATTCGCGAATACAATAACACTGTAATGGTTTGAAGCAGCCGTAGTCTAAGACGTATGGCGGCGATGTCGCCAATGTCACGAAAACAACACTCGTAGGTGAAAGTGTGCCACGCAAAAGTACAGGAAAGATGAGGGTAGGCCCCTCGAAGTCGGCTTACAGGAGCGGGCTTCAAACCACCTTAAGCTGCAGTGGTAAAGAGCCATTGTGGTGAGCGTTAAGGAAAAGGCAGGGCAAGACCCTGCCAGGTAAGAATCAGGGAGACGAACAAAAGTGAACCGCTTATGACGTGTCGAAAACGAATAGGCGATGTCAAAACCGGAGAGATTCACTGTCCCGGGATAAGCTCGAATGATACCTGTTTACAGACCGAGCGGCATCCGGCATGGAGGCGGCGTGAACCTGATCCAGGCTTTCTTGTGCAACGTGGGAACCTGTCGCTCCGATGACAAGGGAGAAATCCAAGTGGAGGACCCACGAGGATGAGAGTACCGATGCGGAAGCACGGGGGCGGACCGCTCCGTAGTAGCGTTGAAGTCCCTGTAATGGGGATGGAGCGAAGGGGGCGGATCATCCAGCCTGATTCAGGGGTCAACCGTGAATGAGGGGAGGAACCGACTGAAGAAGGCGAGGCCATTTGAGATTTCTCAAAAGGTCGTGGTACAGGCGTGGAAACAGGTAAAGGCGAATCAGGGAGCACCAGGGGTCGACACACAAACAATCGCCGAGTTCGAGGAGAACCTCAGGAACAATCTTTACGTAATCTGGAATCGCATGTCATCGGGCAGCTACAGTCGTCGGGCTCCTCGCCGATCCCTCCGGTGATCCCGTCGCGGTGAGCGTGTTCGAGGGCAACACCATCGACCCCAAGACAGTGGAAGAACAGATTAAAACCCTTACCCGGTCTTTTGGCGTCACCGAGGTCATCCTCGTGGGAGACCGGGGCATGCTGAAAGGGCCCCAGATAAAATCGCTGCCCGAAGGCTTCAGCTACATCACCGCCATCACGAAACCCCAGATCAGGGCTCTTCTGGAGAAGGGCATTCTCCAGATGGAGCTCTTCGAGGACTCGCTTGCCGAAGTGGTCCATGAGAACGTCCGCTACATCATAAGGAGAAACCCGGTCCGTCAGGGAGAAATCGAACAGACGAGAAAGTCCAAGCTTTCCCGGGTGGCCGCCTTTGTTGCCGAAAAAAACGCCTATCTCGCGGACCATCCAAAGGCTGAGGCCCACATCGCCGAAAGGGACATCACGAAGAAGATCGCCCATTTCAAAATGGACGCATGGGCGAAAGCGGTGAGGGAGGAAAGGACCTTTCGCCTCACGTTCGACGAGGAGGCTCGCGCCAACGCAGCGGCCCTTGACGGCTGCTACGTGATAAAGAGCGACGTGCCCGAGGATAAGGCGGACAAGGAGACCCTCCACGCCCGGTACAAAGACCTCGCGTTCGTCGAGCAGGACTTCAGGAACATGAAGA
>PLSJ01000385.1 GCA_003165115.1 Syntrophaceae bacterium
GTCAAGCAGACGACGAAGGTCAGGCCGGCGACATGAAAACGGGCGCTTCTCCTTCTCCTCTTTTGCCGGTGCGGGAATTTCGGGAAGACGTGGAAACTATTATTATTGCTATCTCCGCCCGGAACGAGTATGGTCTGTTAACGAATCATGCCGGGCCACACGTGGTAATCTCTTTTCCTCTCATAGCNNTGGCCCATCGCCACATAAACATGGCAATGCTCGCGACGAGCATCTCCCCTGCGGGATATCTGACGCTTTAATCGTAGTGAAACACCCGAAAGGAGGGTGAAGATGCCGGAAAGAACCATGGACGTACCTGAAATAAGATTCCCGAAACCGCGCAACCTCGGAGTGCTCGTTCTGCTCCTCATCATCCTCATCATCGGCTGGAGCACCTTTGTCATCGTCCCGGCCGGCCACCGGGGCGTGGTCCTCTTCTGGGGGAGCGTGGAGAAGCGCATCATGGGCGAGGGGCTCAATTTCAAGGTGCCCATCGCCGAAAGCGTCATCAAGGTCGACGTCAAGGTGCAGCCCCATCCATTCAAAGAGATCGATGCCTCCTCGAAAGAATACCAGATGGTGAAAATGACGGGCATGATGAACTTCCATATCGACCCGTCTTATGTCAACGACCTCTACCAGAAGGTGGGGCTCGATTTCGCGGACAAGGTGATCGACCCGGCCTTCAACGACTTCGTCAAGGAGGTCGTGCCGACCTACTCGATCGGGGATATCCTTCCCAAAAGGGAAGAGATCAGGAAGAGGGCAATGACGAAACTGGGAGATAACCTGTCGAGGTACCACATCATCGTCGATGACATGTTCGCAAGCATCCGGTTCTCTCCCGAATATGAAGGGGCCATCGAGGCAAAGCAGGTGGCCCAGCAACAGGTGGAGACGCAGAAACAGGTTTTGGCGCAACGCTCGGTCGAGGCCGAACAAAAGGTCGCCACGGCAAAAGGAGAGGCCGAATCGATCCAGGTGGTGGCGCTGGGACAGGCCAAAGCCAACGAGGCCCTTTCGAGGTCGCTCAGCCAGATCCTCGTACAGTACAAGGGCGTCGAGAAATGGAACGGCACGCTGCCTCAAGTCTCGGGAGGGGCCGTCCCCTTCATCGACCTCGGCAAGATGCGCGGAGCCGGGGCGGAAGCAGTCAAGAAATAAGAGGTCGTAGGATGCTTCAGGCCCCTAGGGCCGGAAAGACCATATCCGACCCTAGGGCTTATACGTAAAAATTAATTCGCTTTTTGCCTTTCCTGCATGATCTCCTCGCAGGACGGGTAACCTTCTCCCGCCGGAATCGTAACGATGTCCACGCCTACCAGGTGAGTTTTATACTCGGGCACCTTCTTCGTCATCCCGTAGAAGGTGGGGAGCAAGAGCTGGTGATCGCATTTCCTCACCTCCAGCCTGCCCACGGCGGTATTCTCCAGGGTCATGCCCTCCATGGCGTCGATCATCTTCTCCGTATCTATCTTACCGGCCTTCTGGTAAGCCTTGGCGAGAAGCTGGGCGGTCACGTACCCATAGAAGGACGGCATGGTCGGGAGCCTGTTGTTCGCCTTCTGGTATTTATCCACAAATGCCTTGTTTTGCGCTGTCTTCGGATAGTAAAAGAGGTAGCTTGCGGTCCCTGCCACGTTCTCCGGCCCCTCCAGCCCCAGGGAAGAGAGGACGGCGAACTCGATTGCCGTGTGCTGATAGATCGGTATCTTGTCGATAAGGCCGGTCGCCTTGGCTGCCTTCTGGAAGCCGATAACGCTGGCGCCGCTGTTGCCCATGATCATGAAATCGGGCTTTGCGGCCATGATCTGGGTGATGTAGGGGACGAAATCCGTCTCCCCCACCTTCCACCAGGTCTGTCCCAGGAGCTGGACTTTGGGGTTAAGCTGTTTCAGCCGGGTCCAGGTGGATTCACAGATCGCGTGCCCATATTCCATGTCGTCGCCCGCAAGCCAGTACTTGAGGTACGGTTTTTTCGCGAGGGCGGCCGCTGCCGCGTTTCCCGCCATAGTGGTATTCTCGGCCATGTCGAACACATACCGGTGGCCTTTCTCGCCCGATATCTTTTTGCTCTTGGAATAGGTCACGAAGAAAGGCACCTTCTCCTTTTTTGCAAAGGTGGATATGGCCAGGGCCGAGGCGCTGCTGATGGTCCCCATGAGCAGGTCCACCTTCTCCTTCATGACGAGCTCCTTCGCCATCGCGAGGGCCAGGTCGGGCTTGAACTTCTCGTCCCTCGTGACGATCTCGAACTTTCTGCCGAGGACGCCTCCCTTGGCATTGATCTCATTGATCCCCATCCTGAATCCATCGCGCATGTCGATGCCGAAGACGGCCGCCGGCCCCGAGTAGCTGTCGACAATGCCCACTTTGATGGTGGTGGCGGCAGCGTGGCCCACGGAGGAGACCGCAAAAAGCGCAAGGAAACATGCGAGGATGGCCGAAAGCATTACCGGTCTTTTCACTATGATACCTCCCGTTGAAGATAGTTTGCCTGCCCCGAGCAGGCTCGGTTACGATGCTTAAGGATAACTCCATTCCGGTAACCAAGGCAAGCATGGTTTCTCGGAATCGACCGGCGGTTATCCCTCGACGATGTCCCGGCAGCGCGTCTCCTTCAGAAGAAGGGCCGCCGCCAGGCCGACCAGGGCGACGAAGAAGCAGATCATAAAGGCGGCATGGTAGGCGGACTGGGGATATATTCTCACTCCGTTTATCATTGTTCCGTCCCAGCCCAGGTCCAGCGTTTTTCCCAGGGCTATCTGGAGGAGCGCGGCCCCGAAAAAGCCCCCCGTGTTGCAGGTGCCCATGGCGATACCTGCCACACGCAGGTCATTCACCTCCTTTGTGGTCACGATCGAAAGGATGAAGGTGGAACAGAAAAACCCCATGGCGAAGCAGAGCGGATAGAGGTAGTGGACCGGGGGCCTGCCGCCGTTGCTGAAGCAGAGGATCGCCCAGGTAAGGGCATAGCCGCAGGCCCACGCGGCGTAAGGCAGTCTTCGCCTGACGAGGGCCCTGTCGGAGACGAAGCCGACAACGGGACAACCGACGACCACCCCGATCGATACGGCCATCATGTAACCGGCGGCCTGAAGGGTGCTGATCCCGTAGACCTGGGTCAGGTACGGGATGCCCCAGAGTCCCGCGAAGGCCATCAACGTGGAGTAGAGGGCGAGGAACCCGAAAAACGGGGGCCATGTGTAAGGATTACGCACCACCAGTCGAATGCGCTCCCGGATCGGCGGTCCCATGGGGACGCCGCCCGGCGGCCCGATGCGCCAGGGGGAGGGGAGGCCGCAGTCGGCCGGCCGGTTCCTGATCACCCTCCAGCAGTACCATGACAGGAGCAGGGAGACGAGGCCGATGCAGACAAAACTGAGACGCCATCCCAGGAGACCCGAGAGGAGCGCCAGGGGCGTCGCCGCGAGAAGGGCGCCCACGCCGCCTACCCCGGTGGTCACGCCGTTCATCCGGCCGAGCTCGTCGGGCCGGAACCACTCCACGCAGATACGCATGGTGTTGACCATGAAGACCGAGACGCCGAACCCTATGAGGAAGCGGCCGGCATAGCAGAGCAAAAGGTTAGGGGCCACGCCGAAGAGTATTGCGCCCGCCCCCATTACCGCCGCGCCCAGCGTGACGGTGAGCCTGGGGCCCATCGTGTCGGACAGGATGCCCGACGGTATCTGCATGAACGCGTATATGTAGAAGTAGACCGAGGAGAGGGCGCCGAGGGCGGCGCCGCTTACGTGAAACGTCCGCATGACGTCGCCTGCTATCACCGCGGGGGCGACCCGATGGAAGTAGCCGACGGCGAAGACCGACATGAGCGACGCGAAGATGACCCATCGCCTCCTGCGCGTCTCGTCGAGTGGACCAGGGGTGGTCTCTATTGTCCCTACACCTCTATCCCCAGATACCGCACGAAGATGTCCTTACGTCCCTGAAGCTCTTCCCTGGTCGCCGTATGTTCCACCCGTCCCTTTACCATGAAGTAGACGCGGTCGGCTAGGGCGAGGGCGAAAGGCACGCGCTCCTCCACGAGGAGTATGGTCATGCCCTCCGCGTTGAGCTTGGCTATGATCTCCTGGAGGCTGGCGACGAAGAGCGGCATCAGGCCGGTGGTCGGCTCGTCGAGCATCAGGATGTCCGGCTCCTTCAGGATGGCCCTGGAGATGGCGACCGCCTGCTGCTCGCCCCCGCTTAAGGATCCCGCTTTCTGGTTGAGCTTGCCCCTGATGTTGGGAAAGAGCTCGAAGACGCGATCTAGGGCGCCGCTCCTCGACGTGTGGATCATCCCGGTCTTCAGGTTTTCGAGGACGGTCATCTTCGGGAACAGGTGTCTCCCCTGGGGGACGTAGGCTATCTTCAGCCTGCCGATCCTGAACGCCTGCATCGCGGTGATATCCACGCCATCCAAGGATATCTTGCCCGTCCGGGGCTTGACGAAGCCTATTATCGTGTTGAGGGTGGTGGTTTTTCCCACCCCGTTGCGCCCCAGCAGCGCGACTATCTCCCTTTTGTTCACTTCCAGGGAGACGCCCTGCAGGATGTAGCTCTTGCCGTAGTATGTGTGGACGTCGTCGAGGGTCAGGAGCATGTGATATCTCCCAGGTAGATCCTCTGCACCTCTTCGTTCCTGCCGATCTCCTCGCAGGAGCCGTCCGCGATCACCCGGCCGAAACTGAGGACGGTGAGGTTGTGGCAGACGCGCAGGATGATGTCGATATTATGCTCGATGAGCAGGATGGACATGCGTTGGGACAGAAGCTCTATCAACTGCACGATACCGTCGGCCTCCTGCGGCCCCACGCCCTGGGTGGGCTCGTCGAGGAGAAGGAGGGCAGGCTCCGTGCTCAAGGCCATCGCGATCTCCAACACCTTCTGGTCGCCGTAGGACAGGTTTGAAGCCAATTCGTCCCTCTTCTCTTCCAGCCCGACCAGCCGGCACAGCTCCATCGTCTTGTCGGCCACGTCCTTGAGGCGGTCGGCCTGTGAGAAAAACATGGTGGACGCCCGGCGCGCCTTCGAGTAGACGCCTACCCAGACGCACTCGTAGACGGTCATCTCCGGGAAGACATAGGTGAGCTGGAACGTCCTGCTCATGCCCTTCTGGCAGATCAGGTCTGGGGACAGGCCCGTGATATCCTCGCCCTTGAGATATACTTTCCCCGAGCTTGGCTTGAGATCGCCGGTGATCGCGTTGAAAAGCGTTGTTTTGCCCGCCCCGTTGGGACCTATGATCCCCCGCACTTCCCCCGAGCGGATCGTGTAGGTCACGTTGTCGACGGCGGTCAGGCCGCCGAAATGCATCGATACGCCCGTGACTTCCAGGAGGCTCCCGGACATCTATCCCCTCCCCGCGAAGTAGCCGAGCATGCCCCGGCGGGATACCTTGAGGATGATCAGGATGAGGATGCCGAACAAGAGCAGGTAGTGCGTGAACCAGGCGCTCACGTAATACTGGAAAAGCGACATGAGGGCGACGCCGATCCAGCAGCCCGCGAGGGTCCCCGTGCCGCCGATCAGGCACCAGACTATCGGCAGGACCGACCAGTAGAAGTTGAAGTAGTCGGCCGAGGCGTAGCGCATCGTCATCGTGTAGAGGGCGCCCGCCAAAGCCCCGAACACACCCGACAGGACGAAGGCGATCAGCTTGTACCGCGTGATGTTGTAGCCGAGGAAGTGCGCGCGTCTCGGGTTTTCCCTTATGGAGATGAAAATCCTCCCCAGGGGTGCCCCGATTATCCGCCTGAGGATGAGATAGCTCACGAGGAGGAAGAAAAAGACGAAGTAATAATTGACGTACGGATTGTAGAGGGAGAGCCCGAAGACGGGCGGGATGGTCGTGCTCAGGCCGTCGTCACCGCCGGTCAGCCACGTCATGTCCATGGCGAGGAGGTGGAAGACGGCGGAGATGATCGCGGTCACGATGACGAAGTAGGCTTCCGACAGGCGGACGCAGATGAGCCCCAGGAGGAACGCAAACACGAAGCCGGCCACCAGCGCCACGCCGAGGGCGGGGATAAGCCCCAGCTTAAACGACATGATGGAGAGGATGGCGCCGTAGGCGCCCGCCCCGAAAAACATCGAATGGCCCAGGCTGCACTGGTTCGTGTAGCCAAGGCAGATATCGTACCCCATGGCGAAGATGGAGAATATCATGATCTGCACGACCAGGGAGCGCGCCCCGCTCGGCAGCACCACGCCCAGGACCGCAAGCACGAGAAGCGAGACAAGGGCGAACCGCGTGACTATGCCTTTCCTTTCCATTAGTGCTCCGCCTCCCCGAACAGGCCTCTCGGCCGGATCATGAGGATGACGATCATGACGACGAAAATAGCGGCCTTCGAAAGGGTCGGGTTGAGGACGGCCGACATGACGCCTTCGATGGCGCACAGGGAAAGGGCCGCGACGAGGGTACCCCCGAGGCTGCCCAGGCCCCCGATGATGACGACGATGAACGCGAGCAGCGCGACGTCCGCGCCCATGAGGTAGAACACCTGGGTGATGGGCGCGGCAAGCACGCCGCCTATGGCGGCCAGCACGCTGCCCAGCACGAAGGTGCCGATGAGCACCCTGTTGACGTCGATCCCCATCGCGGCGGCCATGTTCTTGTCCTGGATCGACGCCCGTATCAGGACGCCGTAGGAGGTCCGATAGAGGAAGAGCCAGATGGCGGCCAGGATGACTATCGAGATGCCGGCGATAAGAAGCCGGTATCCGGGGTAGGAGACCCCGAAAAGGTTGAAGGTGACGTCCCACGGATCGGCCATCTTCTTGGGGATGCCCCCGTAGGTCGCGAGCGCCGCCTGTTGAAGGATGAACGATATGCCGACGGTGGCGATCATGGTGACGGCGTGGTGGCCCTCGTAGGGACGGAGGATGAATCGCTCAATAGGCGCGGCGATCACCGCGATGATGAGCGGCACGACGAGCAGGGCGAGCCAGAAACTGCCGAGCAGGGGGATCAGGTAGAAGGCGAGCACGGCGCCCACCATGTACAGGTCGCCGTGCGCCATGTTGACGATGCCCATGACGCCGAAAATGAGAGAGAGTCCGAGGGCGATCAGGGCGATGATAAGGCCCCAGATGAGGCCGTTCATCAAAAGGAACAGGACATTAAGCAGCCATTCAGGCAATTATCTTCTCCACAAAGATTTAGAAGCCCTCTTTCGGGTAATTGACGAGGGGCGGATACGTGACGTCGGCGGCCGGCACATGGGAGACCACCTTGAGATCGCCGCTAATGATGCGCTCGACGTACATCCCCACGCCGGGCAGATGGTCTTCGGCACGTATCTTCAGGTCGCCCAACGGGAACTCGACACCTTCTTTGAACGACATGCCTTCGAGCGTCTGTATCAGCTTGGGTGTATCCTGCTTGCCCTGCCAGCCGCTTTTCTCGATCGCCGCCTTCAGCTCGAAAGGCGCCTCCCACATGGCCCAGTTAAAGGCCAGCACGAACCGCACCCCCGTGCCGATCTCCTTCCCTTCCGGATCCACGTTGATAAGCTCCCTGAAGGCCCTGTTGTTCTTGGTGGCGAGCCCTTCGAGCATGGTGGGATAGGGGGTCATGCAGTAGGTCCCCTCGGCCGCCGGCCCCAGCTTCTTTATGTCCTGGCCGGAAAGCGCATAGACGGCGCCCAGCTTCTTGATGTCGGGCCGCACGGCGTACAGGTCCCTGATGAATGAAAGGAAGTCGGAGCCGAAGTTCGCGAAATAGACCGCTTCGGCCTCTTTCGGTATTTTTCCCTTGAGGTAGGGAAGCCAGTCGCTGGTGCCCAGGGGTACGCGGATGGAAGCCAGCACCGTCCCCCCGTCCTGTTTCATGAACTTGGTGAACTCTTCTTCGTTCGACCAGCCCCATGCGTAGTTGACCACGACGGTCACCCACTTTTTCCCGATATTCTTCACGGCATACCTGGCCGCGGACTTTGTCTCCTGGCTCACCGACGAACACGCCGGGAAGACGTAGCGGTTGCCTTTCTCGCCCCAGAGCTCGCTCGCGTCCGCGGACGGCATATAGATGACCTTCAGCTC
>PLSJ01000266.1 GCA_003165115.1 Syntrophaceae bacterium
GCGGAGGTCGGCCCGTATGCGGGGAAGACCGATGCGGTGGCGGTCCTCGATACTCGGACGGGGCAGGCGGAGGTAGAGCTGAAGCAGGAGCCGCTGCCTTTTTTCGGGTTCGAGGACGGAAAAGAGGTCGGCGCGCGGGCGGGCGCCGGCCTCCACGGGCCGGAAGGGGCGGCATACGCGCGATGGACGTTCGCCAGGACCGGCCGCCTCTTTTGGGCGGCCTACGGGGAGCTGACGGCCCCGATAGCGCAGGCGCCGATAGCAGGCGCCGCCGCCCAGGCCAACGGGAAGCTCATGCTCGATGTGAGCTACAGGTGGTGACGGGGCGCGCCCCGAAAGCGGACGCCCTCACAGCCCCAGCGGCTCGCCGACGAGGAGCACCGTGACGTTTGTCCGGAGGGGCTTTTTGGTCGACAGGACGTACGTGTTGCATATCCTTTCGGGAGAGGCGCAATCAGCGCAGACGCCCGTTTCAGCGCACGGCGTCTTCAGCCCGAGCCGTCTCGCGTTCATGGGGGCGGCCCGGTGCTGCACCCTTCTCAAAGCTTCGTCGAGGTCCCTCACGATCTTGTTGATCCCACAGACCAGGATCACGTTCCTGGGCCCGAACGTCATGGAGCCGACCCGGTTGCCGGAGCCGTCGATGTTGTAGAGCTTGCCGTCTTCGGTCACGGCGTTGCTGCTGCACACGTAGACGTCGGCAAGGAACATCTCCCTGCGCGCCCTCATGAAGTCCTCGATAGAGGGGGTGGGAGACGGGTTCAGGAGCTTGACCGGATGCGTGGCGGCTTCCTCGAAAAACCCGATCTCCGTCAGCGTCACCGAGCCGCCGACCCCCACGGTCGCATTGTCCGGGATCATCGTGAAAACCTCTTTTGCCGCGTCTTTCGCCCTGGGGACGAAAGACGCGTCGAAATTGTTCTTCCGCAGCGCCTTCATGGTCCTTTCCACCTGGGCCTTCTCGAACCATTCCTGGATTTCCGTCATGCCCGTATCCCTCCTTCGCGTTTTTGTCCGGCCGTCTTCTCCTCCATTATCCGGGAAAAGGGCGTACGATATCAAGAACTATTTGCATTGGACGTATCCGGTCCGTTCGGGGTAAAATGGAGCGTGGAGGAACACGATGGACTATTATATTCATGATATCCCCGGCAGACTCAGGATCGAAAGCCCGCTGCTCAAAAACAACGAACCCCACGCGCAAAAGTTCGAGGCCTTCGTAAAAGGCATTCCGGGCGTCACATCGGTGGAATTGAAGCTGGATATCGGCAGCGCGACCATACATTATGACAAGACGCGCATCGATCACACGCGCCTCATCGGGCTGCTGGACAAAAGCGGGTATTTCGATCACCTCAAGGCGAAGACCCTGGATGAGCGCATCGAGGCAGGGGTGGACGAAGTTGCCCACGTGATGCTCGACGCAGTCTGCGAGGCAGCGGAGTAGCCGCGGGGTATGTGCCCCCTCACCCCGACCCTCTCNNGGGAGAGGGTCGGGGTGAGGGGGTGCTTCGGCTCTGTCAGTCGGGGAAGACGCCCCTGTCCTCCCTGGTGCCCATCGCCGGCGCCCGCTCCCAGTCCATATCGTCCATCTTTTCCGAGGGGATGGCGAGGACGACGCAGCGGTCGCTCTTTGCCACGGCGCTGAAAGGCACGTACACGTCGCGGGCCAGCTTGCGGTCGACGAGAAAATCCTTTTCCCTGATCTGCTTTACCTGGCCGATGCGCTGACCGTTCGAGCCGATTACCTCCATGCCCTCGTTGACGTGCAGGCCGTGCCCTATGGGTGTATCGGCCCTTTCGTCCGCCGCGAATCCGTCCTTCATCCCGGAGCCGCCCATATCCGCGCAGTGCGACTCGATAGTGGAGCTTGCCCGTTTCGCCATGATGCGCCCTCCTCTTTGTTCCCTGGGGATTGTTTCGACAGGAAGGAATGTAATGTCGTTTCACCGCCGCGTCAAGGTGGCGTCGGGATGAAGCTTCGGGCGGGCGTCTAGCTACGTCCTTTTTCACCGCCGAACAGCTCCACGGTCTTCCGCACCAGGGCGGGCAGCGACGGGTCGCGCGCGCCCATGACCAGGACGCAGTCGCCCGGCCCCGCGTCGAGCCTCAGCTCGTCCAGCAGCTCGTCGCGGCCGGGCACCGCGGTCGCCTTGAACGGCACGGGGCCGAGGCCGTCGATGATATCTTCGGCGGAGATGTCTTTCTGGGCGGTGCCCCCAGCGTAATAGATCGGCAGGAGATAGAGCGAGTCGCCCCGCCGGAAGACCGTCCGGAAGGTCGAGATGTACTCATCTTTCAGGAAGCGCGTGGGACCGAACCCGTGCGGCTGGTAGACGGCGACGATGCGGCCGGACAGCCCCCGGCCCGCGCTCACCGCGGCGGCTATCTTCGCAGGATTATGGGCGAAATCATCGACCACGTACACGCGCCGCCGCGTCTCGGTCACCGTGAAGCGCCGGGCCACGCCCTCGAAATGTCTTACCGCATCGGCCAGCGCCCGGTCCTCGCAGCCGAAATGCTCGCAGACGCAGAGCGCCGCGCGCAGGTTTTCGAGGTTGTGGCTGCCCGGCAGGGGCAGATGGTATTCGACGCCTTTGCGAAAGAGCTTCACCGAAGCCGGGAGGAGTTCTTCGTCGTCCGGCCGCCACGAGGCGGAGCCGTTCCGGCCGAAGCCCTCCGTGGCGGGCAGGGTTGCGAGGACCGGGTCGTCCGCGTTGATGGCGGTCCATGGCGTGTTCGAGGCAAGCGTCCCGAAAAGGCCCTTTATCTCGTCGATGCCCTTGTGGTCCTTGGAAATATTGAGAATGACTGCGGCCTGCGGTCCATATTTGACGAGCGTCCCGTCGCTCTCGTCCGCCTCGACGACCAGGAGGTCGGAGCCCCCGCTGAAGGCGTTGCCGATCAACCCCTGTTTTTCGAGCCTGAGCAGTGCCGCCCCGCTTATGAGAGAAGGCGATTTCCCGCACGCGGTCAGGAATTCGAAGATCATCGCCGTCACCGTCGACTTGCCGCTCGTACCGGCGACGGCGATCGTCGTTTTCGATGCGATGAGCGCGGCAAGCAAATCGGAGCGGTGCACGAGCGGAAGACCGCGGGCGGCCGCGGCGATGATGTCGGGGTTCGACGCCTCTATCGCCGTCGAGACGCAGACGGCGTCCGTCTCCTCGGAGACGCCCGAGCCGTCCTGGCCGACGACGGCGCACCCGAGCGCCTCCAGCGCGCGCCGGACGGGGGCGGTATCGACGCTTTCGAGCAAGCGGTCGGAGCCGGAGACCGGGATGCCCTGAAAGCGCAGGTATTGTGCGAGCGCACTCATGCCCGTGCCGAAAATACCGGTAAAATGGACGCTCCGGCAAAGGGTTTCGCCGAGAACTATGGGCGGAGGGTCGATATAGACGACCGTCCCCTCCCTCACCTCGTCGAACAGGCGAAGGATGTCCGCGTTCCTCAGGGCCAGGCACCCGTGGGACAAAGGCGTGCCTACCAGGTCCTCCCTGTTGGTGCCGTGGATATAGATGCAGCGTTCCCAGGAGTCTACCCCCCCGCCCCTGTTGATCCCCTCTTCCAGGCCCTCCAGCCGCAGGATGCGCGTCGTGATCAGGTTGTCTTCGCCGGGTCGTCCGTCCCAGTCGGTGCCCGTGTCCCGGCGTGCCTTGAAAATGCGCCCCATCGGGGCGCCGTGTCCGATCTTCTCCTTGATCCGGTGGAGGCCGGGGGGCGTCTTGAAGGAGTTCTCCCGGATGCCGTTGCCGAAGCGGGAGGTAGAGGAGTCGTATCGCTCGATGACGCTTTCCCCCTCGCAGAGAAAGAGGGCCTGCGTCTCGACCGACTGGACGAGGTAACGCTCTGTCGGCCCGGCGAGGACGTTCCGTAATCTATGGTAAATCCGGCGCAATCGGGTGGCTTCCATCTCAGTATCTCACGTATTGACCGGTCCCCTCACCCCGACCCTCTCCCCGAAGGGGCGAGGGGGAACGGAAGAGTAGAGAGGGAGCCTGGGTCCCCCCTCGCCCCTTGGGGGAGAGGGTCGGGGTGAGGGGGAGAACTGCTTCCCTTCCTTAATCTCCCCGGCCTCCCGGGGGACCTTATTCATTTCTTGAGCAGCAGGCGGGCCGCGAGCTTTATCTTTCCGAGCTTCCCCGGCTTGTTTGCCATGATGGTGTCGTAGAGGGCTTCCGAGCTGGCGGGAGGCACCGTCTCTTTCTCCTTTTTCAGCAGGCTCATGGCCTCCGGCGGGCAGGAGACCACGCAGTTCCCGCATCCGATGCAGCGGTCGGTGTCGATGGAAGCGAGGCCGGAACGGCCGTCGAGGTGCACGGCGTTCACCTGGCACCTCTCGAGGCAGGTCCCACAGCCGACGCAACGTTCGGCATCGACCGACGCGTAATAGTTGGCCGACCAGAAATCGAGCGGCCTGGGCAGCATCTTCTGGACGCGGAGCATACCGCAGCAGCACCCGCAGCAGGCACAGAGAAAGTCCACCTCCTGCGTGTTGGAGGGCTGGAAGACCAAGCCTTCTGCCTCATTTTGGGCCGCTATGTCGAGCGCTTCCTGCCTGCTTATCTCCCTGCCCATGCCGGTGTCGATGGAGTTCCGCGCCACGTTGCCGATCGCCATGCAGGTCTCGCTCCGTGAAGTCTTTTGACACGGGTTTCCTTTGATGGCGGCGACTTTCCTGCATATGCACTCATGGATGGCAAACGGGCCGTCCGCGCCCTCGATGATCTCCACCACGTGGTCGTAGGTCGTGACGTGGTGGTCGACGGTGATGCTCTTCCCCACGGGGATCGTCCGCATCTGGGGCAGCTTTGTGCTCAGGAACTCCAGCCCGAAAGCCCTGTCGGCCGTGAATGTCGCCACGTCCGAAAGGAACTCGGGGGTGAGCCTTTTCAACTGGCCCTCGAACATGCCCACCAGGAAAGGTATGGCGTAGAAATAGCGCGTGCCTTCCTTTTCATGGTGGCCTATGACCCCGTTCATCAGCATCCCGTCGAGCAGGCTTTCCGTCTGCTTGAGCGACAGGCCGCTTTCCTTCAGCGACTCGTGGATCCGGTCGAGAGAGGCCGGCCTGTAGGTCAGGTGCATGGCGAGGCGGGCCTCCTCCGGGTTGAAGAACCGTTTGAGGATGCGGATCTCCGCGCCGGACTTCGTGGCGGGATAACCGACGGGCTGGTCGTCGAGGTGCTTCTGAAGGTCCTGGTAAATACGTTCATCCTGGTCCACTTACATACCTCCCGTCCCCTCAATGGATAGACAAAGTCTCCCTGTTTGCGCCTCCGTTGTCAAGCCTTTGCCGGCCCGGCGCCGGTGACCGCCCGGATGGACTCGTACGTCACGGAGAGGAGCTCTTCCAGCACGTTGTCTTCTATGGCCAAAGGCGGCATGAGGACGATCACGTCTCCCAGGGGTCTCAGGATCACGCCCCTTTTTCTCGCCTCGGCCACCACCTGTTGGCCCACCTTTTCCGCGGGCCGGTAAGGTCTCTTCCTCTTTTTGTCCGCCACCAGCTCGATGCCCGCCATGCAGCCTTTTTGGCGTACGTCTCCCACGTGGGGCAGCTCGTGCAGGCGCTTAAGCCCGGCCGCCATCAGGCGTGAGGCGGCGGTCACGCGCTCCATCACGCTTTCCGTTTCGAAGAGCCGGAGGCTCGCTATGGCGGCGGCGCAGGCGACGGGGTTGCCCGTGTAGGTGTGGCCGTGGAAGAACGTCTTGAAGTCCTCGAATTCCCCGAGGAAACCCTTGAACACCTCATTCGTCGTCATCGTGGCGGCCAAAGGGAGGTAGCCCCCGGTGATGCCCTTGGAAAGACAGAGGAAATCGGGACTGATGCCGGCCCCCAGGCAGGCGAATAAGTCCCCCGTCCTGCCGAAGCCCGTCGCCACCTCGTCCGCGATGAAGAGGATCCCGTGTTCCGCGGCTATGCGCCGTATCCGCGTGAGGAAGCCTTCCGGCTGGACGATCATGCCGCCTGCCCCCTGCACGGCCGGTTCTATGATGACCGCGCAGAGGCGGTCCCGGTACTTCTTCACCTGCTGTTCGAAGGCCTCGACGCAGGCCATGCCGCACGTATCAGGCTCGAGGCGCAGGGGACAGCGGTAGCAGTAAGGGGAAGGGGCCTTGGGCGAGCGGAAGAGCAGGGGGCAGTAGACCTTGTGGAAGAGGTCGATGCCGCCGACGCTGACCGCGCCGAGCGTATCGCCGTGGTAGCCGTTTTTGAAGGAGAGGAAGAGCGTCCTTTTCTTCTCCCCCCGGTGCTGCCAGTACTGGTACGCCATCTTCAGGGCGATCTCGACCGACGTGGAGCCGTTGTCAGAGTAAAATACTCTGGAGAGGCCGGGCGGCGCGATCCCGACCAGCTTTTCGGCGAGCAGCACCGACGGCACGTTCGCCAGGCCGAGGAGCGTGGAGTGGCAGAGGGTGGCTGCCTGCGCCTGGATCGCCTCGACGATCTCCCGTTTGCCGTGTCCGTGGACGATCACCCACAGGGAGGAGACGCCGTCTATGTAGCGCTTCCCCTCCACGTCCACCAGGTACGGCCCCTCGCCTCGCTCGATGATAAGGGGCTCGCCTTCCATCCAGTCCCGCATCTGCGTGAACGGATGCCAGACGTATTCCTTATCGAGCCGGGCAAGGTCCCTGCCCGCCGCATGATGCGCATCATTACTCATACCTTGTCCCCCCTTAAAGATCGCTATCGGATCAGGCCGGCTTGTCTGCCCGCGTGCCCGAGCGCCTCCAGCGCCTCGTCCATCTCGGTCCCGGACAGGCCGGCAACGCAGGTCAGGCGCAGGCGGGAGGTCCCCGGCGGCACGGTCGGCGGCCGTATGGCCTGGAGGAAGATACCCCGGTCGAGCAGGGTCCGTTGCATGGCCACCGCCTTTTCGTCCTCACCCACCACCAGGGGCACGATCGGCCCGGCGCTCTCTTTCAGGTCGAAGCCCATCTCGCGCAGTCTCAGGCGCATGTACCCGATATTGGCCCAGAGACGATCTTTCCGGGACGTGTCCCTGCGGACGAGCGCCAGGGCGGCGCGGGACGCGGCGAGGCAGCTCGCGGGCAGCGCCGTCGTGTAGAGGAACGTCCTCGCGCGGTTTACCAGATAGTCGACGACGACCGGGGAGGCGAGGACCACCGCGCCGTAGGACGCCAGCGACTTGCCGAAGGTGGACATGTGGACGTCCATCTTTCCGGTCACCCCGCAGGCTTCTTCCACGCCGCGGCCGGAGGCGCCGAAGACGCCCGTCCCGTGGGCGTCGTCCACGATCGCGCAAAACCCGTGCTTCTCCTTCAACGCCGCGAGGTCGGCCAGGGGCGCGAGGTCGCCGTCCATGCTGAAGACCGTCTCGGTGATGACGAACCGCGTGCCCGCGCACTTCTCGGCCCTGATCTTCTTTTCCAGGTCTTCCATGTCCAGGTGGCGGTAAACCACCTTTTTGGCCCGCGAGAGCCGCGTGCTGTGGATGATGCTCGAATGGTTCAGCTCGTCGCTGAAGATCACGTCCGCATCGGTGGTGAGGGTCGAGATGATGCCGATGTTCGCCATGTAGCCGTTGGAAAAGCAGAGCGCCCGCGGGTAGCCCTTGAAGGCGGCCGTTTCTTCCTCCAGGAGGCGGTAGAGGTCGATGCTCCCCGACACGCTCCGGGACGAGCACGTGCCGGACCCGTACTCCCGGACTGCTCCTTCCGCCGCCGCCGTCACCTCGGGGTGCGTCTCCAGGGAGAGGTAGCTGTTCGAGCACAGGTTGATGCACTCTTTGCCCTCATAGATGATGCGGGTGGGCGAGATGGGCTTGACGAAGCGGATTTCCCTGTAGCTGCCTGCCCGCCTGATCTGCTCGAGCTCGGCCTCCAGGCGGTCGGGGAACGCACGCGGTCCCCGGCTATCGGTGTCATGGACGGCNNTATCGGTCATCTGCTCAACCCCCCCCAACCGGAGCGCAGATATCCGATATCCCCCGGTTGCGCAAGAAGATACGATAACGGGCGTCTTCCTGTCAACCGGTATGTCTGTTAAGGTTAACAGCGCCGCGGCCCGCGGTAGCTTTTTCGTCCGTTTTGTCGTAGAATAAGCCCCATGAAGGCATTTTTCGTCACGGGCACGGACACGGGAGTGGGCAAGACCTTCGTGACGAGCGCGATCGCCGCTTACTGTTCCCTTGATGCGCACCTGGACGTGGGCGTCATGAAGCCCTTCGAGACCGGCCTGCCTGAAGGCGGCCGGTCTTGCGGCGACGCGCTCCTGCTGAAGGAGGCTTCCGGCAGCCGGGACGCGCTTCCCGTCATCAGGCCGTTCGCCTTCAGTGCCCCTCTCGCGCCGGAGACGGCATCGGCAATGGAGCACGTGGAGATCGATGTCGCGGCCGTGACCGCCGCGTTCGGCAGACTCGCGGAGTCACACGACCTGCTGTTCGTGGAGGGGGCCGGGGGGATACTCGTCCCCATCAGAAAAGGCTTCTTCTTCATCGACCTGGTGAAGGAGTGGAAAATCCCCGTGGTGGTCGTCTCCCGCCTGGGCCTCGGCACGATCAACCATACCCTTCTCACGTGCCGGTACCTCACTCGCGAGGGCGTCGCCGTCGCGGGGGTGGTCCTGAACGACACGGACGGACTCACGGACCCGGCAAAAGGACATAACGCGGAAATGCTGTCGCGATACCTGGACGTGCCGCTCCTAGGCGTCTTCCCGCATCACGGGCGGCCGGCAGGCAGGCAGGACCTCGCACGGCTCGCCGGACAATACCTCGACATGAAACCTTTCCTCGCCTGAAAAACGGACCATTCGCCCACCCTTTCCCTCTACTCCCCAAGGGGAGAGGGAAACGACTAGGCTTCTTTCGCCAGTCTGAGGATCACCATCGGACCGTCGGGGACCACGGCCCAGCGGGCGTCGTGTCCGTGCTTCGCGAGGAGGGCCGCTATGCATTGCT
Organism: Syntrophaceae bacterium; assembly: GCA_003165115.1. Lineage (GTDB taxonomy): Bacteria > Desulfobacterota > Syntrophorhabdia > Syntrophorhabdales > WCHB1-27 > BOG-1155. The sequence goes on from PLSJ01000266.1 coordinate 8,931, forward strand.
CCAGGGAAGCCACCGGCCGCAGGTGGTATTGACTGATCCGCTCGGGCGAGACCCCTTCGGTATAGACCCAGATATCCTTCTCCCGCAAGACCTGGTACATCTCCTGGGCACACCACTGGTCCGGGATGAAGAACTCCTTCCGCAGGATCCGGCAGACGAAGGAGTCGGGCGAATCGGCCATTCCGAGGATCTGTTCGTATTCCGGGCTGCCCACGCCCTGGGCGCACCGGCTGGCGATGACGATGTCGCCTTTCGGCTTCACCACCGTGGCGGCCCCCGTCATGCCCTTGACCGACTGGTAAAGGTTGCAGTCGAGCGGCTCGCCGGCGTTGGTGGTGACCACGAAGTCGAGGGGGGCGTCGAGGGTGCGCAGGCAATGGGGCTCAAGGAACGCGCAGCCCCGCAGGTGGGCCATCCGTGGGTGGCCCGAGAAAATACCGGTAATCTCCCGTTTCCTGTTGAGCGTCACGTTGACGATAAAATCGCACCCCGCCTTTTCCATGATGTGGAGTCCCGCTTCGTGGAAAAGGTTCCCTTCCAGTTGGCCGTATTCCGTCATGGGATGGGAGATCATTTCGGGGCCGTGCATGTACTGGAGGGTGTCGATGGAAGAGATGCCCGGCAGGATCGATTTCCGTCCGCCGGAATAGCCCCCCCACATGTGAGGCTCGATGAAGCCCGTGAGGACCTTCAGGTCCGCCTCGACGTAGAGCCGGTTGACGAGGGCGGGGACGTGCCCGGCGATCCTGCCCACGTCGACCATCTGGTCGCTCTTTTTCGAGAGGTGGTCGACGATGCGGTAAGACGCCGCGATCTCCGGCCCCACCAGGTCCATGCGCTCGGACTCGGTCGAGGGCCGGTGTATCCCCGTGGCGATGAGCAGGGTGACCGCCGGACGCGGTATGCCCGCCGCGTGGATAACGTCGAGGAGAGGGGGGAGCATCAGCTTGTTCGGCGCGGGGCGCGTGCTGTCGCTGATCACGATGACGGCGTTCTTCTTCCCTTTGGCGATCTCGGCCAAAGGCTTCGACTCGATTGGCAGCCGAAGGCTCTCCGCGATGACGGCGAGCGGCCCAGTCACGGGGTCGGGCTCCGAAGGCTCGAAAACGCCCACAAAACCGGGTGTCGCCTCCACGGTTAAGGGGATGCCCGCCGAGCCGTATTTCAGGATAATCTCCACATCTCCTCCGCTTTCGTCGATCTTAACGACAAGCAAAGCGCGCGGCCCCGAAGAGGCCTTGGACGCTCATATGCATTTTTCATCATTGAAAACAGGAATGCAAGAAAAAGTTACGTCCCCCGCGACCTTTTCCGGCGCGAAGCGGCCGCTGACGGGTTATAATAGACTATGTTGTGTCTCATATCGAAAGGTCTGAAAAGGAGGACAGGTGAAGCTTCCCGATTACATTACGGTCGATGAAGTAAGAAGGGTATGCAAGGAGCTGGGTATCAGGGACTGGACCGCGTTGGAGGAGCCCGCCGTGACGATAGATGAGGCGGCCAGGGTGCTTGCCGAGGTGAACACCGGGAAGATGCCTATCGATCCGGAGCAGTTCAGGGCGGGCCTCGACGTCGAGCTGGAGCACGGGACGCGGTTTGCGGACGCGAACGTGACCAATAATCATCCTGTTATCACGGGGATGATCGTGCTCGCCCACATGAAGGAATCCCTCGACTACTACATGCTCCTCGACGTGGCGGAGGCGGAAGGAGACCTCACCGCCGCTATTGCCGCGGGCAACACGGAGAAGATCAAAAAATACTACAGGAAGCTGTCGGAGGCGAGGGCCCGTTTGTCGGAGGTGGAGGCAAAACAGGTATAGCCTCGCACAAACCCGTCACTGCCGGGGTTTTTCCTGCTCCTTGTGCTCGCCCTGGGGCGGCTTTTTCGGGGCCGGCGGCGGACCCTTAGGCTGGGCGCCCTGCGGTGGCTGGGCAAGCCGTGGCGGCGGCGCGGCCTGGGCCGGACGAGGTGCTTCCTGTCGCGGCGGCGGTGCAGCTTGAACCGGTCGCGGTGGTTCGGACCGCGTAGGCAGAACTGCCTGGGCCGGTCTCGGTGGTTCCGGTCGCGGCGCTCCCTGCGCCTGCGCCTGCGGCCTCTGGCCGGGTTGACCGAATTGTGCGGGCTGGGCGGGCGCCGCTTGCATAGGTGCGGCAGGTGTCCGCGGCGGCGCAACCGGTCTTACCTGCTGGCCCATGCCCGTGGGCCCCTGTCCGGGCTGCATGCCCTGGGGCGGCCTTGCCTGGGGCTCGGCCGCGGGTCTCGGTCTCGGTCCCGGTTGAGCCGGCCGCGCCTCGAAGGATTGGGGCGGCTGGGCACCGGCCCTGGGCGTCGCGCCGGGCTGGACCTGCGGTCCTCTCGACGCGCCCTTGACCTCCCTCTGCTGCATCTGGACTTCCGATTTCGGCCTGTTTGCCTGGCCGGCGGGCACGACGTAGTTCGTCATCTTCGGCGGGGGCACGCGCGCCTCATTGTTGACCCTGCCTGCGCTCGCCGCCTTCGCCTGCTGCTCCACGCTCGCCGCGCTCACTCCCCTGCCCTGGGCGGCGATCTTCTCGTTCTGGCGGATATGCTCGACGACGCTGACATGGGGCTTCTCGCTCACGGGGACGTTTGCGTAGTTGTACCGCTGCCTGATCGTCGTATAATTGGCGATCACCGTGTTATTGACCACGGGCGCGGCATGGTAACTGTTGATAATGGTCGCCGGGTTGATGCTCGTCACCCGCACGCTCCGGTAATTGTTCACGCCGTAGAAATTGTTCTGGGTCACCACGACCGCGTGTCCCGCGTAGGCATAATTGCGGACGTTGACGTTGATCCGGTCGATGTTGCGGCCGGTGATGACCTCCGTGCGCGGTCCTCCCCAGTGGTGGTGAGAGTAGTAGACCTCAGAAGGGGCCAGCGGCACCCATCCGACGTAGCCGTCGTTATAGATCCATGAAACCCTTCCCGGAGACCAGGCAAAGGCCATATTCAGCAGCGGCCGGCCTGGGTGCGCGCCGACCACGGGCGGGGCCCAGTACCATGAGTTGCCGACGAGGACCCAGCTGCCGTAATGGTGCGTGACGTAGCCGAAGGGCTCGGCGGGAATCCACGTCTGGTCGCCGTACCACTCGGTCCACCGTCCCGCCGTAAAGGGCGCCCAGCCGGCGGGCACCGTTGTCGGCCTCCAGAGCCAGCGTTCGCTGCCCTCGTAGGAGACCGGCTCCCATTGCCCGTTTTCGTCCAGGGAATAAGCGTCGTCGCGCAGGGCGGGAGGGAGGTATTGGTATGACGGCCCCCGCGCCGCGAACTTTGTGGCCCAGAAGTTGTCGCGCGCCACGTTCCACGCGTCCCAGGCCTCGTCGGGCGCGCCCGCGCCGGAGGCCACCTGACGGCCGTCCGCGAGGATCGAAGGGGAGCCCGCGGAAATGTCATACCTGGCGTTGGTCGCGGAAAGGACGAAGCTGACCGATCCCTCCAGGGCGACCACCTCTGCCGAGTTTTCACCCACGTAGAAGTCGAAGGCCGCGCCGGGATAGGCGAGCACATAGCCGAAGGGGCACGTCGCCTTGACGGCGGTGCGGCCGCCCTTGTTGTAAAACCGCGCCGTCCCGGCGGCCACGTCCGCCTCGGTCACGTCGTTGTCGAGGGCGACGAACTGGATTTGCGTGGCGCTGCCGATCCTGATCCACGTCCCGTTGGGGACGATCATCTCGGCCTTGCCCCGGCTTCCCGAATAGAGCGCGTCCCCGGCGCCGAAGGGGGCGTCCCGCACCACGGCCACCCAGTCGTTCTCGTCGGGGACGTAGCGAAGCAGGCCGTCTTCGACATCATACACGCGACCCACTACCATGGAGGGGGAAGCGGGTGGAGGGGCCTGCGCCGTCGACGTCTGGGCTGCTGCCGTCATCGCAAGGACCAGAAAGACCGCCAGCAGCATCAGTTTTCTCATCATCCCTCCCTTCGAGCCTCGAAGCGGCGCATGGCCGCGGAAGGGACCCGCGCGTCCGTCCCTCCTCGCCGTAATTGTACCCGATCTTTCAATAAGCCTCAAGGCTAAAGGCCGGACCAAGGGCACGCACCGTTGCCGCGCGGCCTTCTACCACCTGCGGTAGCGGCCGTATGGCCCGTGATGGCGCCACGGACGGCCACGGTAACCGTAATACCCGTACCCCGGTCCCACCACGACCGCGGGTCCGTATGCGGGGGGCCCATAGTAGGCAGGCGGGTAGTACGCGGGCGCGGGATAGGCGGGACCGGGCAGGCCGATGCCGACCCCGACGGAGACGCCA
>PLSJ01000314.1 GCA_003165115.1 Syntrophaceae bacterium
ACCGAGATCGTCGAGCCGAGACCCTCGGGCATGATGAGCCATTTCACGGACATCCTTTCTTCCGCGGTCAGCCCGACGAGCAAATCGAGCGCCCCCGCCTGGTGAAGGAAGCGGTACTGCTCGATTTCCCCGTCTTTGCGCCAGCCTTCATTTCCAAGGAGCGCCGAGAGGTGGTCGAAGTTGACGTGGTGGGTGATGTCGGTCCTCCCGAGGCAGGCGAAGAGATCGTCACGTATGACGCGGTCCCTGTAGCCGAGCATGCTGCCGTGAAANNTTACCTCCAGCTCCTGGTGCTCCTGCAGAAAGACGGGGTAGTCGTCGAGGAACGACGCAAGGGGCCCGCTCAAAGGCCCTGTCTGCTCGAAAAACCCGTCCCTGCAGCCGACGTAGACCTCTTCGAGCCTGCCGTCCCTGTTGACCACCCTGTGGAAGGGGAGGGCATCGAAGAATTCATTCGCCAGGACAAACGTGAAGCCTTCCACGCTTCGAAGCCTGTCGGGGGCGTCGATCCATTGGATGGCGCCCGACCTTTTTTCCTCTCCCTTCTCCAGGATGAGATAGGCGTCCAGGGAAACGTGGGTGAAGGCGGAGATAATGTCGGAGGCGAGCTTACCCGTTGCGCCCCCCAGCTCCAGTATGGTGACCGACGCGCTCCCCAGGCTGTCACAGACCCCCTCGATGTATGCGCCCAGGGTGCGGCCGAAGAGGGCATGTACGTCGGGAGACGTGCAGTAGTCCCGCCGGTCCTGTTTTCCGGCCCTGTAGTAGCCGTGGCTCTCGTCGTAAAGGACCGTCTCCAAAAAAGCCTCGTAGGAGAGAAGACCGCCGCCCATCCGGGCCTTGAGCCGCTCATCCAGCGGGGATGCGGCCGGGGTTGCGGGAACGCCTGCGTTGTCCTTGCCTGTCTTGACGGGTCCGTTCTCCCCGCGCCGCAAGTGAGGCCCGGCGCGCTTTTTTAAGGTCTTCCGTTCACGTCGACCCTGAAGTGATAGCCGCGATAGCCGAAAACGACACCCTCCGGCACGATCTCCTCCAGTCTCAAGCCCGGGATGAGCTCCTGCCCTTCCTGGAGGATCTTCTCGTTGATCCTCGCCACCCGCGTCTGCGGCTCGGGGCTGTACGCGTGGCCCGAGATCCTGAATTCCGGCAGCGCGCCCCTGACCGCGGAGGGCAGCTCGCTTACTTTGAACACCAATCCATGGGTCCTCTTATTTCTTTCTTCGCGGGTCTCGGGCGCCCCCGGCGACCTTTCGGCCTCGACGGCCTTCGGCGCGCGTGGCTGAGGGACGTCCCGCACCTCTTCCCTGGGGGCGGCCGGCGCCTGCTGCGTCATACCCTGCGTCGCGGGCGGGACTTCCGTTTTCGCGGCCGGCTCCGCGGCCGGCGGGGTTTCTTTCTTCGCGGGAGCCGCAAACGGCGCGGGCGGGGGAGACTCCCGCGGGACAGCCGCCTTTTCCTGGACAGCCTCACCCTTTCCCCATTCGACGCTCCTACCCTTTTCCGCCTGTTTCTCGCCGACCCACCAGATCATCGCGACCGCGTTCAGGAGGAGCACGCCGGCGAGCAGATAGGGCCACGACGCCTGTTTCCTGCGCTCGGTCCGGGGGGCGTGGGAAAGCGCGAACAGCGTGGGCGGCTCCTCCCGCTCCCGTTTCTGCTCCAGTTTCTTCAGCGCCTCAAGGATATACGACATGGCTAGTCAACCCTCTTTTCGCTTCTGACGGCCCGGAGGACGGGGTCCCTGTTGTCGGGGCTCGCGCTCCAGAGGCGCAGGATCGTCTTGGGGCCGGCGATCCCGTCGGACCTGATGCCGGCCGAGATCTGAAATTCTTTCACCTGTCTCGCCACCGCTTCATCGTATACCGGGCGCTCCCCGGTGGGGACCGTCCGCCCCTGAACGAGGGCCAGTTGCTTTTGGAGCCATGCCACGGCGCGCCCCCGGCTCCCGCGCCTCAACTCTCCCTCGTATTCCGGCGGCACGCGCCACAGGACGAGGTAATCGCCGGACCACCACTGGGCAAGCTCCCTGATATCGACGGTCCTCTTTTCATCGCCCAGCGAAAAGGTGGCCGTCTCCCCGTTGACCGCGGTCAACAGGGCATAGTAGTCGTCGGGTGCGTCGTCCGTGAGCCGCAGCACCGCGGGCCTGTTCATGTCCAGAAGATTGGCGATGCCGCCCCGCCCCACGAGGCACTTGACGCCGGCACCGTCAGCCTGATCGCACAGCGGCCGGCTGTCGTGACCGTTGTAAGGGACGTGCCATTGCCGGCAAAGGGCCAGGTAAGCCTTGTCCCTCGTGGCCGGGCCGCTGGAGCGCGCGGGACGGATCAGCGTGGCCTGGGCGTCGGGCCTGCCGGGGGCTCCCGCGGGCTGGGCAGACGCCGGGGCCGCTTTCATGCGGACAATGGGCCGGTCCGTCTGCGCCCGGATGCCGAATGCCCACTGCCTCGATCCGGCCATGTAAGAGAGCGCCCCGAAAGCGGCGCAGAGGAGGAGGAGAAAGCCGGCGGCCAGGATGATGCGCGCCTTCCTGCCTTTGACGTGTTCTTCGGCCATCACCTCCCGCGCCGCCTTTCTCAACGTCCTGACGTCGACGGAATCTTTCTCCTGGACGAATGCCCCCAGCAGGGCCCTGTCGCACACTACGTTGATGAGCCTCGGGATCCCCTTGGTGAGGCCGTATACTTCCTTGACGGTCGCGGGGGGAAACAGGCGGCCGCGCGCGGCCCCTGCCGCGGAGAGGCGAAAGTTGATGTATTCCGTGACCTCCTCCCTTGACAGGGGGCCCAGGTGGTAGCGTGCCGTGATGCGCTGGGAGAGCTGGCTGAGCTGCGGTTTCGCGAGGATATCCCTCAGCTCGGGCTGGCCGATCATGACCACCTGGAGGAGCTTCCGCTGGTTGGTCTCGAGGTTGGTCAAGAGGCGTATCTGCTCGAGCACGTCGAGCGCCAGGTTCTGGGCCTCTTCGATAATAAGGACGGCCCTGTGGCCCCTATCGTGGGCATTGAGGAGATACGCGTTGATCCGGCCCACCAGTACCCTGATGCTCGTGCCTTCCGGGCAGCCGACGCCGAACTCGTCGCAGATCGTGGCGAGGAGCTCTTCCGGGGTCAATTTCGGATTGAGGATAAAGGCCACGTCCGTCGTCTCCGGCGCCAGCTCGAAGAAGCGGCGGCAGGCGGTGGTCTTTCCCGTCCCGACCTCGCCGGTCAAAAGCACGAAGCCGCCGTCCCCGATCGTGCCGTACATCAGGTGGGCGAGCGCCTCGCGGTGCCCCTCGCTTATGTAGAAGCACGCGGGGTCCGGGACGATAGAAAAGGGCTTTCTTTTCAGACCGAAATATTCTTCGTACATTACCGGAAATGATAGTCCCTCGGACGATAAAGATCAATATAAATACGGGGGCAAAAGAACGTCCGCGGCGGCGGATAGGCTAGAGGCCGTTTCTTTACGGCTTACCATACCGCTTTTTCCGCGCCCTCGCGAGGAAGAGGAGGAAGAACGCCAGGAAGAAGCCTATCCCGGCGTAAAGCAGGCGGGAAGCGGCCGCGCCTTTCCAGGCGCCGGTCACGAGCGCGGCGACGAGCAGGAAAGCAAGCGTCAGGAGAGAGACCTCGGCGAGCCTCCTGTCCGCGTGTCGCTCCATCTGCCGCTGCAGGAGGTCGAGGTCCCGGTTGTCGAGCCTGATCCCTATGCCCTCCTTTTTTTCGAACCGCTTCAGCACGGTCTGGACGCGCTCGGGCAGATCGCGCAGGAACGCGGCGTAGTCGATGAAATTGTTCGCCAGGGAGCGGCGGAACCGCGCCGGGTCGACATAGGTCTCGAACGCTTTCTGCACAAAGGGCGCGAGGTGTTCGTTGAAATCGAAGTCGGGATAGAGGGCGAGCCCCATCACCTCCGTCGTGATCAGGGCCTTCGACACGAGGGCCAGGTCGGCGGGGAACCCGATCCTGCGGGCGGCCCCCCTGTTGATGAGCCTGAAGAATATCCACGCAATGCTCGGGTTGGTCGGTGAGAAGAAAAGCTCGCCCAGTATCACGGAGGCGTCTTTCTCGAAGGCGGCCACGTCGCTTGCGTCATCGATGCGCGTGAGATGGAGAAAATGCGACAGGAAGCTCTCTATGTCCCTGTTGGCGAAGGCCACCAGGCACCCGGTGAGCTCCCGCCGCTGCGTCTCGCTCAGATAGCCCACGATGCCGAAATCGTAGAAGCAGAGCTTGTTCCCTTCGAGCGCGAACGAATTGCCGGGATGGGGGTCGGCGTGGAAGAAGCCGTCGATCAGCATCTGCTGCAACTGGGCGTCGACCCCGTGGAGGGCGAGCGCCTTCCGGTCGAGACCCGATTGTTCGATGCCCGCGAGGTCGTCCGCTCTCACGCCGTGGATGTATTCCATGGTGAGGACCCT
>PLSJ01000466.1 GCA_003165115.1 Syntrophaceae bacterium
GGTTGACGATCAGGTCCACGTAGCGCCTGCGGTAGCGCTCCTCCACGTCTTTCAGACCGTGCCACTTCTCGGGCAGGGGGCGCAGCGATTTCGTCAGGAGCTTGATGGTTTCCGCGACTATCGTCAACTCGCCCGTCCGCGTCTTGAAGAGCTTCCCGTCCACGGCAATGATGTCGCCCACGTCGAACTTCTTGAAGAGGTCGTAGTCGGGAGATTTGAGCGTGTCCTTCCTCGCGTAGACCTGGGTGCGTCCCTGCCGGTCCTGCACGTGGATGAAGCAGCTCTTGCCGAAATCCCTGAACGCGACGATGCGGCCCGCGAAGGAGATAAAGGCGTTCTTCTGCTCGATCTCCTCGGCCGACAGCGCACCGAACTCCTCATGGAGGTCGCTGCTGCCCCGGAACGTGCCCCTTTCCTGGGGATACGGGTCTATGCCGGCTTCTTTAAGAAGCTCCTGCTTCTCCTTACGGACGCTCAAAAGCTCGTTGATCGGTTCCATTCAAACTCCTCCCAGTTCCACAATCACATCGGCAATTACCGGGGTTCAGCGCCCCCTCCACCGGCGGAGCCGTAGAAGCCTCCCCCCTCATAAAGGCGTTCACACCTCTACCACCACATCGTAATCGGTCGTGGTCGTCACCACGCCCGTCCGTATCTCTCCTATTGCACAGTTGCCCTTGATAAAGGCAATGCCGTCCACGTCGGGGGCCTGCTGGAGGAGGAGGCGTCCCGTCATCGAGTCCGTCTCGCGCGCCTCGACCACGACCGGCACCTCCCGTCCTTTGAGCCTTTTCAGCCGTTTTTTGGATATCTCCCTCTGCAGCTCCATGACCTTCTCGTACCTTCGCTTCCTGATGCCCTTCGGCACGTGATTTTTCATGCGGGCGGAGGGCGTACCCGTCTCCCGGGAATACATGAACGCCCCGAGGTTATCAAATTCCCACGCGGAAATAAAGGCACAGAGGTTTGCGAACTCGTCTTCCGTTTCTCCCGGATATCCTACCATAACCGTGGTGCGGAGTACGGCATCGGGCATGTCGGATTTGATCTTTCCAAAGAGACGTTCGAGGCCGCCGGCCGAATAGCCCCGGTTCATCGACGTCAGGAGCCTGTCATCCGCATGCTGTATGGGGATATCGAGATACGGCACGATCCGCTCGTCGCTCCTCATCAGGCCGAGGAGTCCGTCGTCTATGCCCTTTGGGTGCAGGTAGAGGAGCCTGACGAAATAGTCGCCCTTTATCGAGAGGAGCCGGCCAAGCAGCTTTTTGATGTCGTCGCCCGAGTCCCTGCCGTAAGAAGTGATATCCTGGCCTATCACGTTGAATTCCCGGTAACCGCCCGCAAGGAGCCCCCGAAACTCCTCCTCTATCTTTGGTGCCGGCCGGCTCTGCAAAGGCCCCTTGATGGAAGGTATCGTGCAGTAGCTGCAGCGGTTGTTGCACCCTTCCTGGATCTTGAGGTAAGCCGTAGGGGGCGGGGTAAGGACCTTCCTTTGAAGGCAGGCAGCCGTTGCCGGTTCCTCGCCCTCCCCGCAGCTCTTGAAGAAACCCCTTTTTGCCACGAGGCGCTCGATGTTCCCGCAGGCGTCCTTCCCCACAAAGAGGTCGACCTCGGGCAGGAGCCCGGTCAGCTTGTCGCCGTAGCGATCGACGAGGCAGCCGGTGACGACCAGTCTCATATCTGCGCCCGTCTTTTTTCGCGCCTCGCCAAGTATGGTCTCTATCGACTCGCTGCACGCATCGGCGATAAACGCGCAGGTATTGACGACGACCAGGCCCGCGTCGTCCGCGAGTATGTGGCCGGCCCTTTCCAGTCTTCCGGCTATGTACTCGGAATCGACGAGGTTCTTGGGACACCCGAGACTCACGATCCTATATTTCATGGAGCAGACACCCTTTGGCGCAATCGCCGTTTCTCTTCCCGCCGCAGTGTCCGCCTATGCCGACCACGTGGCAGAGAAAGAAGTCGTACTTGAGCGGGTCTTCCGGGCAGTGTTTTTTCAGCTCGTCGGTGATCTGGCGCGCGGCTTTCCAGTTCTGCGCCTTCTGGTCGGTCCAGCCGAGACACCCGCCGATCTTGAAAATATTCGCATCCAGCGGGACAACCAGATCGCGACTCCCCACAAACTTCCAGAGGCCGAAGTCGATCTCGTCGCGGCGCACCATCCAGCGCGCATAGAGGCTCCATCTTTTGAAGGGGCTTGCGGGCGCTTCCCGGGGGAAAAAGAAGAGGAGATCGTCCGATGGGCCGATCAGGTCGGCGCGCGCCGCCCAGACGGCCTTTCTCAAATCGCCTTCGTAATAGTGCCCGATCATGCCGCCGATGCCGCCGTGCTTTTCCACGATGCGCCTCAGGAGGGTAAAGAGCCGTATGATGTCGGGTCCCTTGTGGAAGCGGTAGTAAAGGTCGCGCAGGCGCGTAAGGTCGCCGGAAGCGATAAACGCATGGGGGCTGTCCCCCATCGCAAGAAAAAGTTCGGCGAGGAAGCGCGTGACCTGCTGCACACGGCCGTAAGCGAACTGCGAGGCGATAAAGCCGGCCGTCTCGATGTCCCTCGGGTCTGTAAACCGGCGCAGGAAGGCGACCGGGTCATTCCCTACGAGCGCGGCGAGCCCCTCCTTTTCCCTCTCGTATATCTGCTCAAGATTGATGGCGTTTTCCCTTTTGATTCTAAGAAATGCTTTTCGAAAAGCTATGCAGGGGCTTTTTCGGCCTTGTTCTTCCATTCGTGGAGCCTTTTTTTGAAGAGACTCCCGGTCTTTTGCGCCGCATCCTTCCATTCTTCCCATTCTTCGCAATTGGGCTCTATGCTCGTTCCCGATATCCCCATGCCTTCGAGACGTTTCATTATCTCCGCCCTGACGCCGGCGTCGTTGGCTTTCAGCTCTTCCCGGAACCGCTCTTTCAGCTTCTTCGCGTCACCGGCAAGCCCTCCTCCGGCCTCCTCACCCACCAGCTCCAGGAGGTCGAAAAGCCTCTCCTTGTCACCGGGAAGATCGAATTCCTCGAGGAGCATATCGATCAGGAGGAGCATCTTTTCCCGCTTCCCCGCATTTATGGCGCCCAGCTCGCCCGGAAGCTTTTCGCGCCCTGTCATCCCTTCGAGGAACCGGCGTATGATCGCCCTCAGCTTGTCTTCGAGGCCCCTTTGGGCGAACGCCGCTTTTTCCTTCTCGTCCATGACAAGGTCTTTAGTCCTTTCCATGGCGAGCTCTATGGCGCTCTTTATGTTAGCCACGATTATACCACGCCCATGTCGATTCTGTAGGCATCCTTGCTCTCATAGACCTGCGGACTATATTCTACAACAGTTGCCTCGTCGATTCCATAGAAGATATGCCAGCAGCAGGGCAAACGCATTTGGACT
>PLSJ01000517.1 GCA_003165115.1 Syntrophaceae bacterium
CTTATCGTCCCGACGGCACACGCGTATCGTCCGCCATAGTGGTCACCTATAATTTTACCGAGCGCAAGGAGATAGAACGGCAGTTAAGGATGCACGAGGAGCACCTGGAAAGGCTGGTGGAAGAGCGCACGGAAGCGCTCAGGAAGAGCGAGAAGATATTCAGGAATATCTTCGAGAACGCAACGGAGGGAATTTTTCAGATTACCCCCGAGGGCCGTTTTATGAGCGCCAACCCTGCCCTCGCCCGCATCTATGGATACGATTCGCCGGAAGATTTTGTCGCCGATATCGCCGATATCGCCGATATCGAAAAACAGCTTCACGTGGAGCCGGAACAGCGTCGCGAATTTATCGCGCTCCTTCATAAAGAAGGTCACGTCCGCGACTTCGAATTTAAAATGTGCCGCAAGGACGGAAGCGTCGCGTGGACCTCCGTGAACGCAAGGGCCGTTCGTGACGGGACCGGGGCGATGTCGTACTTCGAAGGCACTGTCCAGGACATCGGCCAACGAAAACAGGCAGAGGAAGATATCCCGATGCAGCGTGACCTCAGCCTCAAGCTGGCGGGCATGTCCTCCCTGGAAAGCGCCCTGCCGCTCTGCCTCGACACCGCGATGAAAGTCGCGCACAGGGAATCGGGGGGCATCTATGTGAAGAACCGCCGGAAGGGCGACCTCGAATTGGCGTGCTCGACGGGGCCGTCGAGAGAATTCGAGGCACTCCCCTCTTCGATGAAGCCCCGGTCTCCCGCACATGCCCTCGTGATGGCGGGAAAGCCCGTCTATCTTGCGCCTCACACAGAGGCGGCGCACCCATTTCGTGCAGGGCTTCCCGAAGGGACGCTTCTCTCCATCGCGGTGCTTCCGGTGCTTCATGCCGGGGAGATCATCGCCTGCTTCAGACTTTCTTCCCGTATTCTCGACTCGATACCGCAATACGCCCGCACGACCCTGGAGATGATCGCCATGCAGGTGGGCGCCATCTTTGCCCGCATCAGGACCGAACACGAGCCGCGGGAGCGGGAAGAGCACTTCTCTCTTATCTTCCGGTCGAACCCGGCCGCGATGCTGCTCACCACGCTGGACGGCCGCTGTGTCGATTTCAATCGAAGCTTCCTCACGATAGCGGGATACGCTCCGGAAGAGGTGCCCGGCCGAACGATGGCGGAGCTGGGATTGTCGCTCTCCAGGCGGAAGCGGGAGAAGAAAGTGAAAGAGGTGCGGGAGCTTGGCTCGTCCCTTCCTGTCCGACAATATCCTCACCTCCCGCTCGGCGGTCGAGGGGGAGCACAAGATCGTTACGGTCCTCTTCGCGGACGTGGCCCACTACACGGGCATCTCCTCCCGGATGGAGCCGGAGCAGGTTCACGAGATCATGAGCGGCTGCTTCATGATCCTCATGGATGAGGTCCACAGGCACGAGGGGACCGTAAACCAGTTTACCGGCGACGGGGTCATGGCCCTCTTCGGGGCCCCTGGCCCATGAGGACCACGCCATCAAGGCCTGCCATGCCGCCCTGGCCATCCCATCCAGCAGGCCCTCGGGCCCTACGCCGGGAGAATGCGGGAGGATCACGGCATCGAGTTCCGGATGCGCATCGGCCTCAACTCCGGTCCCGTGGTGGTGGGCGCCATCGGCGACGATCTGCGTATGGACTATACGGCGGTGGGCGACACCACCAACCTCGCCTTCCGGCTGCAGGCCCTGGCAGAGGCGGGAACGACGTGCGTGGGCGAGCGGACTTAAGCCACGAGCGACCACAATTCGCGGGACCCGGCGTCATGGAGGAATACGGAGCTGCTTTGTGTGCCAATTATGCTGTTCGATTGTTCCATGACGAGCGGGAACAGCAGGTCGAGGTTCATTTCCGAGGTGATGATCCCCCCACGTGAAGAAGGCGGCGCTGGTGATCGATCCTCTCCCTCGCGCGCACGTCTTCGGCTCTCCGGCCGATTGTCCTTTTCCTGCTATTGCGCCGACCGGAGATTTTCACCGCCCCACCCATGCACTTCTGTTTTCCGCTTTCACGCCCTCAGCTCCTGCCCGTTCCATGTGACATGACAATCTTCCTGTTTACACCATTCATTACCATCGGCGATACGCCATTGCAAGAAATGCTTTAAGTCGTGTCAACGCAAAGGTGAACTCTCCGCCTCAGCGGTTGACACGTCGGTAGCCCGGTGCTATAAATTAGTCATAATTATGGTTAACCACAATTGGAGGCATAAATGAAGACGCTCCCCCTTTCCGAAGTAAAAATGAAATTGAGCGCCCTCGTGGATCGGGTAGAGGCCACGGACGAAGAAGTCGTTATCACCAGAAACGGCCGTCCCGCCGCCATACTGGTGAGTCTCGACGAGTACGAGAGCTGGAAAGAGACGGTCGCGGTGAAGTCTCAGCCCGGACTGGTCGATGAGATCGGGAACGGCCTGAAACAGCTTAAGGAGAGGAAAACCAGGCTCTACACCTTGGAGGACCTCTTTGAGGACGGGTAGAGGCTACACGTTGCGGATGCCGGAGGATCTCGCGGGTTTCATTCGCGGAATGCATCCGGGCCTCAAGAAAAAGGTGAGGGCCTCCCTTGAAATCATCCTGTCCGATCCGACATCCGGAAAGGCGCTGCGTGACGATCTGACGGGGCTGAAAAGCTTCAGGATCGGCCGGTTCAGAATAGTCTACAAAGTGTCGAGAAGGGAAGTGCAGGTTGTCGCAATCGGACCACGAAGCCGCATCTATGAAGTAACATCCAGGCTCCTGGCAAGGCAGGAACGAGCCCACGTCAAAAAGCCGTCATAAGTGGGATGACATCCGGGCGCATGTTTTCAGCACCGCAGCCCGAAAGTACTTTTCATCTTCTCCGCTTCCGCATTGTACCACCCCTCTCCGTAAGCTTCGCGGCCGTAGAGCAGCAGGCAGGCCCTTCCGCTCGGCACGAGGTCCGTGGGGTGGGCCGCGAGAAAGCCGGCAACGGCCGGCGGGGAGTCGTGTAAAGCCTGGAGCGTCTCGATCTCGGAGTCCGTCGCCGGGCCGGCCTGCATTTTCAGGAGATCGTCGAAGGATAGGGCCACATCGCCGCGGAAACAGAGTTCCGAGCCGTATATGGTGCGGACCAGGCCGGTGGCGAAAAGGCGAGCCCTGTCGAGTTCCACGCCCAGCTCCTCGCGTACCTCCCGCATCAGGGCATCGAAAGGATGCGGTTGCCTGCCGTCACGCCCCCGTTCCATGTAACCCGCGATGACATGGTAGGCGCGGCGGCGTGAGTCGACGCGGCTCCTCTTTTCGACGACGATCTTTCCGTCCGTGGTAGCGAGCACGGCCGACACGGTGAGCGGGTTTGCCCTCGGGAGGTCCGGGAAGGCTGAGGTGAATTCAACGCTTGCCGTGCCGATGCATGAGCGAAAATCGGCATCCGAGAGCATGAGCCGCAGGCGGCCGCCGGTCAGCCGAAAACCGTCGAGACGGAAGAGGGCGCCGTTATAGACCGTTATGCCCGCATCAAAGCTCGTGCGCAGATATGTCTGCCAGGCATGGTCGATAAGGGCCTCGGCGGGCGGCTCCCGGCGCGGGCATCCCGGCCGGTACTCCACGGAGACGGCGCTCCTGGGGAAGATGCCGTGGGCCAGGACCTCGAACCCGGTTGTTTCCTTCCGTGCATTCTCGCCCATGGGACCTTCGTATCGGCCTTCGGAGGCCGCCCGGTGAGGCACTAAAATATGCCCGCGTTGACACCCTCGGCGATCGTGCTGCCAAGCTCCCTGCATTTCGCCAGCACTTCTTCGGTTGCCTTGCCTTTACAGACGAGAGGTTCCTGAACTTTCTTCAGGCGGTACCCTTTGCAGATCCGTTCGATGTGGCTTAACGCGAACGATCCGTCGTTACCCGCGCTGATAACGATGCCGAAAGGCTTCTTGTACACGGCCGCGTCGTCCTTCAGCCCTTCATATGTTCTGTCGAAAAAGTCTTTTATGGCGCCCGCCATGTACCCGAAGTATTCCGGGGAGCAGATTATCACCGCGTTGCAGTCTTTCAGGTCCTGCGCAACGGTGTCGGCGGCCCGCAAGAGGCGTGCCCTCGCGTTCGCCGTTTCCTCCACACCCTGTGCGACCGCTTTCGCCAGCTTCTCGGTGTTGCCCGTTTGAGAATGGAATATAATGAGAATGTCTGCCATATCGGTGATTTCACCCTGCGCGCGTGACGAATACCTCCAGACCCTCGATGCTGTCGATCGTTCTCTTCAGGTGATGGGGCAGGGGGCACTCATGCCCGAAGCCCCGAAAGAACCTGTCATACGTGTCGATACGCAAAGATATGCCGGAGAGCGTTTCCCGCTTTCTCATCTTCCGGAGAAACTTTCGCTTGTGCCGGTCGAACGCAACGCTGTCGGTTAACGGCCTGCACCCTGAAATCGATGCCAGCCCGAACGCCACATCCGGGTACCCGGCTTCATAGGCCGGCGAGATCGAAAAGTTTATCCATGCGGATGAAAGAGACAACATGCGGTCCTCGATGTGTTCCCTTATTGGAAATTACCACGGCAGAGCACGGTGTTCAATAAGAAAAAAGCGATAATTGCAGAATACCAACATCCAGGAAGCAGAGCATCGCGTTCACCTACGAAGTGGGTATGCGGTCTTCTGGTAGGGAACGCGGATTACCACAAGAAGTGCGGACGCGTGAAGCCACTGTCCAAAATTAAACAGGCCGTGCCGTTTTGCCCAGCGGTTACGGACTCGGCGGCGGAGACAGCCGGTTCTTTATCGTTGTTCCCAGTTCATTCAACGTTAGCGGTTTGAACACGACTTCCCCGAACCCCGCAGCCTCTATTCGACGGGACAAAGATTCCTCAACGTATCCCGCATAGAACACGACAGGGAGATCAGGCCGGATATGCCTGAAGCGGGTGGCAAGGTCGAGACCAGTAAGGTCGGGCAGTATAGGCTCAATGATGGCAAGGGCGAATGTTTCGGGGACTTCGGAAAAGCTTTTCAATGCGCTCAGGCTGTCCGTTTCGCAATCCGCGCGGTAACCCAAGCGTTCGAGCATCCCCGTGGTCGCGGTGCAGATTGGCTCCTCGTTGTCCACGACCAACACGCGAAGCGGCAGGGCAGAAGCCATAATAACGCCTTCTTGACTGGTGACCGTTTTTCGTGTCTTTCCGGTAAGCCTGC
>PLSJ01000335.1 GCA_003165115.1 Syntrophaceae bacterium
GTCGGCGGCCGTCGCGGTAAAGTCGGAGCTTTCCGAGGATGAAGTGAAGGTATGCGTGGTCCTCAAGCCGGGCAAGACCCTCACCCCCGAAGAGCTGATCAAACACGCCTCCGAGCGGATGCCCTATTTTGCGGTGCCTCGATTCATAGAGTTCATGGACACCCTGCCGAAGACGCCGACCGAGCGGGTGCAAAAATACCTGCTCAAAGAGGCGGGTGTGACGCCGAACACCTGGGACAGGGAGAAAGCCGGGGTAGAAGTTTCGCGATGAGCGCACAAAAAACAAAACCTGGAAAGGAGGTGACCAAAGGAACCTAAAAGCACTGGGCGGTGGGGGAGCCGCGGGTCTCCGGGGTTTGTGAGCCGGGGAGACGAGGCCGCCGTATGCTGGTTAACTGTGCTCCCGGTCCCCAACGCACCACGTGCGGATGCGGGCAGACGAACTGGGGGAAGCGATAGCCAAGGGTGTGAAAAGAACGACGAAATTAAAAGGGGGATAGTCTATGAAATACTATCAAAAGCTAACGATTCTTTTGGGCTTGATTTGGGGATTCATCGCGATCCAGCGAATCGTCATCGCCATCATCATGCCTGCGATCGTGGCAGATATGAAGCTCAACTATACGGACGTGGGCATGATCATATCGGTCACCGGCCTCGTCTGGGCCTTCGGTACGATCCTATGGGCCAGTATCGGTGATACCTACGGGCGGCGGCCGGTCATCGTGGGTTGCGCCATTCTCGCCTCCATCTTCTCGTGGGCTACGGGGATGGTACATAGCCTCGGCAGTATGTTGGCCGTCCGCGGCATTCTCGGGTTTTTCGAGGGAGGCCCCTGGGGACCGGCCCTCGCTACGGTAGGGGAAGAAGCGCCCCAAGAGAAGAGGGGCGCCTTCGTTGCCCTGATCCCCGGCAGCTTCTTTCTTATCGGGGTATGTGTGGGACCCATGTTTGCCGTCTGGATCCTGACTAAATTCGGCTCCTGGCGAGAGGTTTTCTACATCATATCCATCCCCGGCATCATCCTCGCGATTATCGCCGCTTTCTTCATGCACGAGCCGGCTTCCGTCGCGGCGGGCATCAAGGCGCGTAAAGCGGGCCAGAAGAGGGTCGTGTACGATCAGGGGCATAAGGTGAAGCTGAGCGACGTGCTCAAGTATAAGAACGTGATCATCTCCACGGTCAACAGCGTGCCGGTCATGGCCTGGCTCTGGATCTACAGTGGCTTTTCCGCGTTGTTTCTTGCCAAGGTCCATCACCTGAGCATGGAATCCATCGGCCTCGCCATGTCCGCGTCCGGTCTGGGCGGATTCCTCGGTATGGTAATCATGGGCAAGCTGTCGGACAGCATGGGGCGTAAGGCCGCCATCATGCTCTCCGGGCTCCTCTGCTGCGTCTCCGGTCTGGCGATCATCGCCATGCCGGTCGGCACCGGTGTAGGCGCCTTCGCTATCCTTTTCTTCTTCTGGGGCATGTTTGGCGGCGCTTTCTTCCCCTTGTACGTGGGCACCTTGCCCGCCGAGAGTGTGCCGCCCGAGTTTGCGGGAACGGCCGTCGGCGTTCCCACGGCTGTCGGAGAGATTATCGGCGCGGCCGTCATGCCGACGATTGCGGGCGCTCTTGCGGACGCCTACAGCCTCTACGCCCCCATGTGGATGGCGGCGATCGCCGGGCTGGTCATCATGGTGGTCTCCCTGGCCTACGTGGAGACGGCGCCAAGGAAGGTCGCGAAGATGGCGAAAAAACCGACGCGCGAAGATCACCTCCTCAGGCCGTTCAGGGGGAAGCCGGTCAACGTGCCTCAGCCATAGGCGCGCGGCCCCGTCTCATCGGTGTGACCGAAAGGGGGCCGGAAAGGTTTTGCGTTTCCGGCCGCCTCAAACGGAATGGGCTTTTTTTGAGATAAGAACAAGGAAAATGTGTCTGGAGCCGGGGGTCTTCATAGAGGATGCGGCTCCTCCCTGGAAGACCCCCGGCAGCCTCATAAGCCCGCGCGGGATGACTGCCCATGGCTGAGATGGCGCCGGCCTCCGGTGTCTCTCTCGACGTGCATTCGCCCGATAGCTTGTTCCACGGACAGGGGGGACGAAAGTCCGTAGCCTGTTTCGGGAATTGTTTATGAGTTCATAAGAAATATTGTCTTGCAAAGGTCGGCTATTGAAAGAATAATGGGACGAAATAGAAAGGCTTGCGAGGCGGACAGGGGAAGCAGCGCAAAATAAACGGGGGTTACCACGGCATGAATAAAATCGAATTTGTCGATCAGACCATACGGGATGCTCAGCAGAGTCTCTGGGGTTTTACGATGAGGACCGATCATATGATCCCGGTCGCAGAAATGATGGATAAAGTCGGGTACAAGGCCATCGCGACCGTGGGCAGCCAGGCGTTTACCGTGCAGGTGCGCACTCTCAACGAAGATCCCTGGGAAAGGGTCCGGGTTCTTTCCAGGCTCATCACGAGAACACCTCTCCGCGGTTCCTATCAGATCGGAAGTCTTTCCTCCTTTGATCTGAGTACCCCGCGCGATATCATCACCCTGTGGATCAAACGGTCGGTCGCCAATGGGATAAAGAGCTTCTGGATCTGCGATTACCAGACGGATATGGAGAAATTCGTCTACTTCGCGCGCATAGCCAGGAACGAGGGGGCCGAAGTCGTGCCTGCCCTGATGTATACCTCGAGCCCTGCCCACGACAAAGAGCATTGGGCGCGAAAGACCCGGCTCCTCGCGGAAGCGAAGGATTGCGTAGACAGGATCATGATAGAGGATGCGTCGGGAGTGATTACGCCGGAAGGGACCAGGGAGCTGGTAACCACCGTCCAGAAGAACTGCGACGGGCTGCCCCTCGAATTCCATTCCCATTGCAATTCCGGGCTTGCTCCCCTGTGCTACCTGGAGGCTATCCGAGCGGGTGTGGGGACAGTCCACACGGCTGTGGCGCCCCTGGCCAACGGCACCTCCCTCCCGTCCACGGAAAACATTCTGAGAAATGCCCGTCGTTCGGGCTTTTCCTCGGACCTGGACGAAGACGCCCTCGCCGCCGTGTCGGCCCATTTCAGAAATATCGCGGAAAAAGAGGGCCTGCCGATGGGAGTGCCCATGGAGTACGACCTCTTTCATTACGACCACCAGGTACCCGGCGGCATGATGACAAACCTGAAACGGCAGCTCGCGGAAGTGGGGATGGGAGACCGGCTGGACGAGATCCTGGAGGAGACGGTCCTGGTCCGCAAGGAGTTCGGCTACCCAGTGATGGCGACTCCCTATTCACAGATCGTGGGAGCCCAGGCCATGGAGAACGTGGTCTCGGGCGAACGCTACGGCCAGGTAACCGAAGAGGCCGTGAAGTACGTCCTGGGGTACTACGGAGAGCCGGCCGCGCCGATAGAAAAGAACGTCATGGACAGGATAATGAACTCGCCCGAGGCAGGGAAATTGCGCAACTGGAAGCCCGCGGGATACGATAAGTCCGTCGAAGAGCTGCGCCGTGAGATCGGGCCGGAGCTCTCGGACGACGNNGAACTCCTGCTCAAAATACTTATCCCTGGAGGCCGCGTCAAGCCCGGGGAGGCCCGGAAAGCGGCGCCCCGGCCCTCCGTCAGGGCAGCGGGGGCCGACACGCCCCACGCCGACTTCCCCGCGGAATTCAGCGTCGATGTCGATGGAGAAGTATTCAACGTGAAAATATCACCCCTGTGGGACGGGGCCGAAAGAAGCGTGGAGACAGCGAGAGCGGAGGGTCCGAAGAAGCCGAAGGAATTGCCCCCCGGCGCCGTCCTCTGCGGAATGGCGGGGCTGGTGCTTTCGTTCGAGGTGAAGGCGGGCGATCCGGTGAACGGGGGCGATGTGGTGGCAATGATCGAGGCAATGAAAATGAGGCGGCGTGTCAATTGCCCTCATGGCGGGGTGGTAAAGGAGATCTGCGTCCTGGAAGGCGATATGGTCAACCCGGATGACGTCCTGATGGTGGTGGCATAACATGATCAGGAAGATCCTCGTAGCCAATCGCGGCGAAATAGCCGTCCGCATCATGCGTGCCTGCCGGGAAATGGGGGGCGCTTCCGTTGCCGTATACTCTGAGGCGGACAAGGAGGCGCTCTTTGC
>PLSJ01000191.1 GCA_003165115.1 Syntrophaceae bacterium
TCGGCATCATCGGCGGCGCCGACGGCCCGACAACCATCTACCTCACCGCGAAGCTCGCGCCCCACCTGCTCTCCGCCAATGCGCTGGCCGCGTACTCCTACATGTCCATGGTGCCCATCATCCAGGCGCCGATCATGCGCGCAATGACGTCGAAGAAGGAAAGGCTCATCAAGATGAAGGTAGTGAGGAAATGTTCCCGGACGGAACTGGTCCTCTTCCCTCTTATCTGCGGCGGCATCATCGCCCTGATGGTGCCCGCGGTCATGCCCCTCATGGGCATGCTCATGTTCGGCAACCTCATGAGGGTCAGCGGCGTGGTAAAGCGTCTGACCGATACCGCGGCGAACCCGCTCATGGACATTGTCACCATCTTTCTCGGCCTCAGCATCGGGGCCTCCATGCAGGCCCACGTCTTCCTGACGTACAAGCCCATAATGGTATTCCTGCTCGGTCTCATCGACTTTGTCGTCTGCACCGCCGGCGGCATTCTTACCGTCAAGGTGATCAACCTCGTGGCCACGAACAAGATCAACCCCCTCATCGGCAACTCCGGCGTTTCCGCTCTGCCCATGTCTCCGAGACTCTCCCAGGTCATCGGGCAGCAGTATGACAAAAAGAACTACCTGCTCATGCACGCCATGGCGGCGTGCCTCGCCGGCTCTATCGGCTCGCCGGCGGCGGCAGGCATGCTCATATCCATGTTTGAGTAGGAGGTGCTCATGAAGACCATACTATACGCAATATGCGCAATAGCGGTACTTGCAGCGGCATTGGCGCCTGTTCCGTCGCATGCCTTCGCCCAGGGAGACCCGCCCTGGGGCGCCCCCGTCATGCCGGGGGGCAAGATCGTGAAAACGGAAAGTACGGCCGTCTACATCGAATACAATCAGCCCTATGACAAGGTGCTCGCCTGGTACAAGGACGCCCTGAAGGACTACAGGGATAAGGCGATGAATATCGAGTTTACCAAATACCGGGACTGGAAGGACCAGATGTACATCGAGGACCAGGGCGCCGCAAACTGGCACTCCATAGGTATCTCGAAGGTCGGGGGCCCGACCACGGTGGTGAAGATCGTGAGAGACAACTTCACGTGGATATTCAGCACACTCCTCATCCGGTTCGCCGGCGTTTTTCTCGTCCTCTGCATCCTTTGGATCCTCCTTAACATCAACAGCGCCGTGATGAAGAAGTTCTTCTCAAAACAACCGGCAAAGGCATAAATAAGGCCTGAAGACCGGTCTCCACTCCATAAAAAACCCCTCTTCCCTGCGGAAGAGGGGTTTTTTATGGCCGGCGCTGCGCGCATCTTTCACTGAGACGGCGTGAACCGCGCCAGATCGTAGATACCCAATCTCTTTTCTATGGATTCGACGCGGGCAACCATATGCTCGAAGCCATTTTCCCCGAACAGCTCGTTTTCCTTGTCCTCGAAGGCCTCTCCCAGCGCATCATACTCCTCTTCCTGCAGCATCTCGTGAAATGCGGGAAAAAGGACTGTATCTTCCCGGGCGGCGTGAGGACGATACATGCGGATAAATTGCCGGAGGGAGTCCGAAAGCCTGCCCCTGCTTGCCGGACTCGTCAACGCCTGAGGGACGCAGATCCCGAGCGTGAGCGCGGTGAGACGCCTTCCTGCCTGATGCTGTCGCAAGAGCACGTCGACAAGGTCGGTCAAACCGGCGACTTTCCTTATCCGGGGAAAAAGATGTTCCTCCTCCAGCTTTTCGTGGTAGTCCTCTATAAAAGAACGGATTATCCCGGCTGATTCGGCAAGGCTGCCCGCTCCGCTCACCTGGTTTGCCCTGAGCCTCCGCATCCATTCTTCGTAGATCAGGAGGATTCTCCGTAAGACACCGTGCTCGCGCATGAGGTCTTCGGCCGGTGAGACTTCCACGCCCTCCTTTTCGGCCGCGGCCGCCCTTTGTGCGAGCAGGCCGTCCGTCCCTGCTGCCGCGAGCATCCCTGCGACGCCGCCTGAAGCGGCAAGAAAAGCCCTCCTCGTCAAGCCTTTCGCTCCCATAACCGTGCCTCCCTTTTCTTCCTTATCTATCCGTATTTAAGACGGGGGCACGATCTTGTCAACGAAGGGGCCGTGACCGATGCGCCGGAACACTTGACAATTCGCCTTGTGCCGCATATGTTAATGAAACATGCATCCAATCAGGATCGCCGTAGTCGGCGTCGGAAATTGCTGCAGCGCGTTGGTGCAGGGGATACACCACTACCGGAAGGCCGGGGAGCGGGAGACTATCGGCCTGATGCACTGGGATATCGGCGGCTACAGGCCCCAGGACATAGAGATCGCCGCGGCCTTCGATATCGATACACGCAAAGTGGGCAAGGATGTCTCGGAGGCGATTTTCGAGAAACCGAACTGCACCACCATCTTCTGCGCCGACGTAGCGCGGACCGGGACGAAGGTAAGGATGGGGCGGGTCCTCGATGGCTGTTCCCCGCACATGGGCGAATACCCCGACCAATGCACGTTCCTCGTTTCCGACGAGGCCCAGCCCGAAAAAGAGGACGTCGTGGCGGCGCTCAGGGAAACGGGAGCTGAAATCCTCGTCAACTACCTCCCCGTGGGCTCCGAGGAGGCAGCACGCTTTTATGTGGAATGCGCCCTGGAAGCCGGAGTGGCACTCGTCAACAACATCCCCGTATTCATTGCGAGCGACCCACGGTGGGCGGCGCGTTTCGAGGAAAAAGGTCTTCCCCTGATCGGTGACGATATCAAATCCCAGCTCGGAGCCACCATTATCCACCGCTCCCTCGTGGACCTGTTCAAGAAACGGGGAGTCAAGCTGGAGCGCACCTACCAAATCAATACAGGCGGGAACACCGATTTCCTCAACATGCTCAACCGGGATCGGCTCCTTTCAAAGAAAACATCAAAGACGGAAGCGGTGCAATCCATGGCGGCCGAGCGGCTGGATGAGATGAATATCCATGTCGGCCCGAGTGATTACGTGCCGTGGCAGAAAGATAACAAAGTTTGTTTCATCCGCCTGGAGGGAAGGGTGTTCGGAGGGGTGCCGCTTAACATCGAATTGCGTCTCTCCGTTGAGGATTCGCCCAACTCCGCGGGCATAGTCATCGACGCAATCCGATGCTGCAAGCTGGCGCTCGACCGGGGCACGCGCGGTATTCTCCATGCACCCGCGGCCTTTTTCATGAAACACCCGCCCGTGCAGCTCACGGACGCCGAGGCTTACCGCCTCACCGAAGACTTCATTCAGGGGCCGCATAAGGAACAACCAAGGGGAAAATCCCTCCACCTGCACAGCCAGGCGGCGCGTCAGGCGGAGGAATATAGGGGCATCCGCTAAAAGAGTGTGACATATCGAGGGCGCCATGGATCGAATGAAGTTCCGTGAGTGCAAGGCCCTTCTTTTTGATTTTGGAGGGACTATAGATGCAGAGGGCGAACACTGGCTGGATCGCTTCTTTGCACTCTACGAGGACGGGGGGCTCGATTTTCAGCAGCAGGAAATCAAGCGGGCCTTCTATCACGCCGACGCCGTCTGCCATGCCGACCCCGGCGTGCCTTCGATCGGGCTTCGGCCCCTCGTGAGCCGTCACGTCCGTAGTCAGTTCGAGGCGTTGAATTTCCAGGACCCGAGGAAACAAGAAGGGCTCGCGGACCGGTTCTGCGATCGGGCGGAGCAGGTCTTCTTTCACCGGGTGAGTCTGTTCGCACACCTGTCGACGCGCTTTCGCGTTGGCGTTGTTTCCAATTTCTTCGGCAACCTTCGGATCGTGCTCGAAGACGCCGGCCTGGCGCAATCCGTTGAAGTGATGATAGATTCGGGCTGCGTCGGCTTCAGTAAGCCCGACCCCCGCATCTTTCAGCTCGCCCTGGAGCAACTCCGCCTGAGACCGGAGCACGCCGTTTTTATAGGGGATTCTTACGAGCGGGATATGATGCCGAGCACGGAGTTGGGCTTGAAAACGATCTGGCTGAAGGGGCCGAACCCGCGCGTACCGGAGCACGCAATTCCGGTCGACGCGGTCATCACCCAGCTGTCGGAGCTTGAGGTGCTCGTCCGATGAGAGCGGGGATCATTGCGGCCGGAACCGGGATGCGCCTCGCAGCGGGCGGGGAGCGCACGCCGAAACCGCTGGTGCGAATCTGCGGGGAGCCGATGATAGGGAGACTGGTCCGCCTGATCGCGGAAGCAGGCATCGCTTCCGTGTGCTGCATCATCAACGAGGAGGCGCACGCAACCGGGGAATATCTCCTTTCGCAACGCTGGCCGCTTCCATTCCAATTGATGAGAAAGACGACCGACAATTCAATGGAAAGTCTTTTTAGTCTGGCCCCGCTTCTCGAAGAAGAGCCATTCGTCCTGTTCACCGTCGACACGGTCTTCAGGGCCCTCACGCTCAGGAGGTTTCTCGCGGGTGCGGCCGCCCTTCCCTTTGCCGAAGGCGTGCTCGCGCTCACCACCTTCTGCGACGACGAAAAGCCCCTGCGGGTGGAGCGTGATCGAAACCGCATGATACGCCGGATCGGGGAGACCGGAGACATCGGCCGCTGTGTGACCGCGGGTTTCTATCGGTTCGAGTCGTCCGTTTTCGATTTTGCGGAGCGGGCGAGGGCGAAAGGATTGTCGGCCCTTCGGCAGTTCCTCTGTTTTCTCCTTGAAACCGGTTACGGGCTGTATGGGATCTCGGTGGCAAAAACCATTGACGTAGACCGGCTCGAAGATGT
>PLSJ01000200.1 GCA_003165115.1 Syntrophaceae bacterium
GTAACGCGGTCGAAGAGGACCTTGTCCTTCGGCTTGAGGTGGGCAAGGCGGTCCAGGTCGACCGATGCCACCACCCCTGCCCTGGCGTAGCCGCCCATGGTCCTCTCGTAAAGGACGATGATCGGCCTGCCGTCGGGCGGCACCTGGACGGTCCCCGGCAGTATGCCTTCCGACACGATGCCGCCGGCCGCGCCTTCTCCGAACGCCAGCGGCTCGCCTTCGAGCCTGATGCCGGTCCTGTTCGATTTCGCTGAAACAGCGTACCATAGATTCTTCTCGATGTTGAAGAATTTATCGAGCGAATCGCCCGTGAGCCACTCTTTTTCCGGGCCGTCGAGGACGCGAAGCACATGGGGCGGCCTCATCTCCGGCAGGTGCGAGTCGGGCACGGACCTTTCCCCGGCCCGCCTGCATTCCGATAGTCCTATGCGGTCGCCCTTCATCAACGGCCTGCCCTTGAAGCCGCCGAACATGCATTCGAGGTTCGTGGAGAAGCTCTCCATTATCCGGGGCAGCTCCATGCGGCCCGCAAACCCCACGTAATAGCGAAACCCCTCGACCACCCCAGCCACCCTGAGAAGGCTGCCGGGTTTCGCGCGGAACGTGGTCCACGGCTCGACGGGACTTCCGTCGAGGAAGGCGCTCACCCGTGCGCCGGTGACGGCCGCCGTCGTTTCGGTGGAAAAGGCGAGGGAGAAATCGGCGCCGAAGACCTCTATGGCTGGCGCGTCATCGCTGTTTTCCAGGAGCCTGTTGAGGGCGGCAAAGGCCAGGGTGTCGAGGGCGCAGGAGCGGGGGACGCCTATATCGGCGTGGCCGGGCCTGCCCGCGTCGACGACCAGGGAGAGCCATCCCGGATGGACCACCTCTATCGCGGGCACCATCACACGCTCACGAAGCGCACCTGGTCGCCCATCACGAAAAGGCTGTAAGGCGGCTTTCCCGCGTCGAACAGCTTCAGGCGCGTCTTCCCTATGATCCTCCAGCCGCCGGGCGACTCGAAAGGGTAGACCCCCGTCTGGAGTTGCGCGATGCCGACCGAGCCTTCGGGGACCTTGACGCGGGGGGCGTCGAGCCTCGGCACGAAGAGCTTCTTGTCGAGGGGACCCAGGTAGGGGAAGCCCGGCAGAAAACCGACGGCGAAGACCGTGTAGACGACGGAGGTGTGGCATTCGACGACCTCTTCCTCCGTAAGGCCCGAATAGGCGCAGACGAAGTCCATGTCCGGTCCGTATTCCCGGCCGTACGAGACCGGCACCTCGTGGAGCGCGGGGGCCTTCCACCCGGCCGCCATCTCCTCCTCCCTTTCACGCAGGAGGCCGGCGAGCGTCCCGAAGGTCGTCCGTGTGCCGTCGAAAACGACGAGGCATGTCGTAAAAGAGGGGATGATGTCGATGATGCCGGGGAGGGAGAGCGCCTTCAGAGAGAGATATACCTTCCGGACCCGCTCGTGGACCGCGAGCGACACCTCTTTGCCGAAGACCAGGCGCAGGCCCTCTTCTCCGTACGACAGTATCTCCATATGGGCTCACGCCAGCCGGGACAGGGACTCCACGGCTATGCCTTCCTCCTCCATGAGGGCCCGGACCTTTGCGGCGGCCATGATGCTCTCCGCGTTGTCGCCGTGGATGCAGAGCGTATCGACCTCCATATCGATCCAACGGCCGTTGACGCTCTCTATCCCTTTTTTGGCCGCCATCGTCACCGCCCTTCTCGCGATGGCCTCGGGGTCTTTCAGCACGGCCCCCGCGTGCTCGCGGCCGAGCAGCTCGCCCTCGTCCGTATATGCCCTGTCCGGGAACGCCTCCAGGGCGATGCGAAGGCCCCGCCGGGCGGCCGTCTTTTTCAATGCGCGGCCGCCTGCCGTGCCCAGGGTCACGAAGATCACGCCCCTGAAAGCCCTCTCGACCGTTGCCGCGAGGTCGAGGAACGCCTCTTCACGCCTCACCATCCGGTTGTAAAGGGCGCCGTGCAGCTTTATGTGCTGGAGAGGCAGGCCGAAGAGGTCCAGGAATGCCTTCAGCGCACCCGCCTGGTAGAGGACGTAATTGGCGAGGTCCCGGACGCCGACTTCCATCGGCCTCCGGCCGAAGCCGAGCAGATCCGGGTATCCCGGGTGCGCCCCCACCATCACCCCGTGCTCCGCGCAGAGCCTTACCGTAGCCTCCATGCAACCGGGGTCGGAGGCGTGAAAGCCGCAGGCGACATTCGCGCTCGTCACGTGGCGGACCGCCTCCGCGTCGTTCCCGATGCAGTAGACGCCGAAAGACTCTCCCATGTCGCAGTTGAGGTCTATTACCATGGTATTTATGGTAGCACAACGGGAGGGCACGGGCAAGCAATCGATGGTGGACTATCCGTCAGTCCTTTTCCGGTGCGGCCGGCGTAGGGACGCGGGCGAGCACCCGCCGGGTCAGCGGTCGCAGGAGATGCGGCGACAGATAAATAGGGAGCTGTGAGACGGCGAAATAGAGCCAGGTGAGGTCGGGCAAGGCCCCGCCGGTCGCCGCCAGCATCAGGCCCATATTGCGCTGCGAGGCCATGAACCCGAGCGCCAGGGCGCGCTCCCTGCCCGCAGCGACGAACACGAGGGCGGTTACGCAAAACACCGCGAAGAAGACCGCGAGGGCGCCCACGGCAAGGCCGACCATGACTAAAGGCGCGGCGAGGAACCGGGCTGCGACGCCTTCCATGATGGCCGCCACGAAGACGAAAAGGACGAGGATGTTGAACCCGTCGATCTTATCCTTTTGCCGCTCGATGGCATCGGGGCCGGCTATCCGGCGCGCCGTGAAACCGGCGAGAGCGGATCCCGCGAGCACCGCGAACAACTTGATGCCGAGTGCCGACGGGGAGAGCGTGAGCACCGGTCCGATGAAGACGTGGGCGAACAACGGCGCCGTCAGGGGGATCAGCGCCGTGCTCGTGACCAGGGTGACGAGCACGAGCGTGGCGTCGAGCCCCATCAACGCGGCCAACGCGGGGGCCGCCATCATCGGCGAGGCGATCCCTTGCAGCATGAGCGCGAGGAAGAGATCGGGCGATCGACCTTTAAGACCGAGGGCGAGGCAACCCGCGGCAAACAGCAAGGGGAGGCACAGCGATGTCCACGCCGTCGCCGCCAGCACCATGGCGGGGCGCGCAAGACAAGCCCTGAGCGCGGCGGCGTCCATGCGAAGAAAAGCGATGCACAGCAGGACAAAGACCGCCTCCGTGACAAACGGCTTCACCGCCGCGCCGACCGGCGGCGCGACGATACCGGCGACAACGAGCGCAGCGAGCGCGCGTGTGCCCTGCCGGCCGATCCACGACAACGCCGCTCCACACACGTCGAAGACAGACATCTCGGCGAACTTCATCGGCATCTCCCTTATACGGGGTGACAGGCAACGCGTTTCGACTCTCATATATCGCACAGGGCGACGAGCAAAGCAAGGCGACCTTGCTTCAACCTTCGCACCCGGACCTGTTCATCCGGCCCCCCGCTTTCGCCTCTTTTGACGCCGGGCGGGCTTTCCTGCTATAGTCTTGCATGAAGATACTGGACGGCTTTGACGCACTCGCTAAGGAGCGGGCGGTGGCGCTCCTNNCGGCCCCGCTTCGATCCCCTCATCGTCCACATCGCCCGGAAAGAAACCATCGTCCGCCTCGTCCGCTCCGTGCCGCTTGAGGCCGAACGCCTCATGGAGCGCTTCTGGCCCGGCCCCCTGACGCTCATCATGGAGAAAACGGACCTTATCCCCGATATCGTCACCGCCGGCCTGCAAACGGTGGGCATCAGGATGCCCGGCCACCCCGTGGCCCTCGACCTCATCGACAGGCTGGGCCACCCGATCGCAGCGCCCAGCGCCAACCCCTTCGGCTACATGAGCACCACCACGGCACGCGACGTGGCGAACCTTTTCGACCACGGGCTGCCCCTCATCCTCGACGGCGGACCGGCGAGCTACGGCATCGAATCGACCATCGTCTCCGTCCGGGACGGCACGGTCCGCATCCACCGTCACGGCTCGGTGAGCGCGGAGCAGCTTGCGGAGGCCGTCGGAAAGGTGATGGATAAGGAACATGACGGCGTGACGTGCGAGTCTCCGGGTGAGCTGCCCTACCACTACGCCCCCCACACGCCGTTGCGGATCATCCGGACGTCTGACGGGATAGAGGTCGGGAATTCCGCCTTTCTCGCCTTCAGGCAACCGCCCGCTCCCGTGAGG
>PLSJ01000037.1 GCA_003165115.1 Syntrophaceae bacterium
CCAAATGCGTTTGCCCTGGGCGGCGCTATGGCCCGCTTGAAAGTTTCACGATTTCCGGGTATAATGACACTTCACACGCAGATTCAATTCCCCTTTTTCGGTATATCGCGGAGGATGCATGAAAGTGGAAATAGAAAGTCCGGACAGGGTCAGGAAGAATATCGAAGTGATCCTGGAAGAAGCCAAGGTCGACGAGCTGCGCGAAAGCATATACCAGGAGCTGAAGAAGAGCGCGAAAATCAAAGGCTTCCGGCCCGGGAAAGTTCCCAAGTCCGTGATCCAGGCTTACTACAAGGACTTCGTCGACGGCGAGCTGAAGAGGAAAATGGTCGAGGAGACCATGGAGGAAGCCCTTACCGAGGCGGACGTCAAGCCCGTGAGCGAGCCCCGTATAGACTTCCTGGAAGGGGATGATCGGTACGGATACAAGATCGAATGCGAAATCGTCCCGGAATTCGAGCTTCCCACTTACGAAGGTATAGAGGTCGAGGCAGAAAAGGTCAGGGTGACCGACGAAGATGTGGCCGGGCGGCTTGAGACCATGCGGCAGATGCATACGGAGATGATCGATAGACCGGAAGGCGAGGCGGCCCGAAAAGGCGATGTCGTGATGCTGCGCTACGAGGCGTTCCACGACGGCAAGCCGGTGGAGGGCGTAAAGGCCGACGCATACCCCCTGGACCTCGGTACCTCAGACCTGATGCCGGAATTCGAGGCGGCCGTGACAGGCATGAAGGCGGGCGAGGAAAAGGAAGTGGAGATTAATTTCGCCGCCGATTATCCCGATAAAAATATAGCGGGGAAAACACTGCTCTTCAAAGTGCAGGTAAAAGAAGTCAAAGAGAAAAAATTGCCGGAGCTGGGCGACGAGTTTGCGAAAGACGTCGGTTTCGAGGATATGGATAAGCTGCGGTCCGAAGTAACGAAGGATTTGGAAAAGGCAAAAGAGGCGCAGAGAAAGGACGCGATCACCGAGCAGCTCGCGAACTTCCTGCTTGCCAACACGGATATTCCGGTGCCCGCGAGGCTGCTTGCGAGGCGCGTGGAGATGCTCGTGCAGGAGGCGCGTTCCCGCATGAAGACGGGCGTCCTCAGCGACGAGCAGGACAGGAGCTTTAACGCCGCCCTGCAGAAGGAGTACGAACCGGAGGCCGAGAAGCGGATCAGGATGGGGATGATACTCGCGAAGATCGCCGACCGCGAGGGGATACGCGTCGAGGAATACGAGACGGACGAACGGCTCAAAAGAATTGCGGAGGAAACCAAGAGGGCTTATGATTATATAAAGGAATTCTACGACAAGTATGATCTGAAGTCGAACCTCAGGGAAAGTATACTCCACGAAAAAACGATCGGCCTTCTCATGGAGAAGGCAGCGGTAAAGGAGAAAGAATGAACCTTGTGCCCATGGTCATTGAAAAAGACGGCCGGGGAGAGCGCGCCTACGATATATTTTCAAGGCTGCTCAAGGAACGCATAGTTTTCCTCGGCACGGGGGTGGATGATACGGTCGCCAACCTTATCATCGCCCAACTGCTCTTCCTGGAATCGGAAGATCCCGCGAAAGACATCTATCTCTACGTCAATTCGCCCGGTGGCATAATTACCAGTGGACTCGCGATTTATGATACAATGCAGTATGTCAAGCCGGAGGTTGCCACCATTTGCATAGGACAGGCCGCGAGCATGGGGGCTGTCCTCCTCGCGGGCGGCGCCAAGGGAAAACGGTACGCCCTACCCCACGCGCGGGTGCTCATCCACCAACCCCTCGGGGGCGCTCAGGGGCAGGCAACGGACATTGACATACAGGCGAGGGAGATCCTGAGGATGCGGGAAGAGATCAGCACGATTTTTACGAAGCATACGGGACAGGACATCGAGCGGATAAGACAGGATACGGAGAGAGACTTCTTTATGACAGCGGAGCAGGCACTCACGTATGGCATCATAGATCAAATAGTGGAGAAAAGAGCATGACCGTAATGAAGAAAAGCAACGGAAGAACAATGAAACTCCATTGTTCTTTTTGTGGAAAGAGTCAGGATGAGGTGAAGAAACTGATCGCAGGCCCGATGGTTTACATCTGCGACGAATGTATAGAGTTGTGCAACGAGATCATTCAGGAAGAGGCAAAGCGCGAGAGGTTCGAGTATATAAAGACCTCCATACCGAAGCCCCACGAGATCAGGAGAATACTCGACGAGTACGTGATCGGACAGGATTTCGCGAAAAAGGTGCTTTCCGTCGCCGTGTACAACCACTACAAGCGGATCGAATCGAAGACGACCTTCGACGACGTGGAAATC
Organism: Syntrophaceae bacterium; assembly: GCA_003165115.1. GTDB lineage: Bacteria > Desulfobacterota > Syntrophorhabdia > Syntrophorhabdales > WCHB1-27 > BOG-1155. Next base: position 2,307 of record PLSJ01000037.1, read on the forward strand.
CAGAAGAGCAACATCCTGCTCGTCGGACCGACGGGCTCGGGCAAAACACTGCTTGCCCAGACCCTTGCAAAGATACTGCACGTGCCTTTTACCATCGCGGACGCGACGACACTGACGGAGGCCGGCTATGTGGGTGAAGATGTGGAGAACATCATCCTCAACCTGCTCCAGTCCGCCGATTACAATATCGAAAGGGCCGAAAAGGGCATAGTCTACATCGACGAGATCGACAAAATCTCGAAAAAGACGGACAGCCCTTCCATTACGCGCGACGTATCGGGTGAAGGGGTGCAGCAGGCGCTCCTGAAGATTATCGAAGGGACCGTAGCCAACGTCCCGCCGAAGGGCGGCAGAAAGCACCCGCAGCAGGATTACATCAAGGTCGATACGACGAATATCCTCTTTATCTGCGGCGGAGCGTTCCACGGACTCGAATCGATCATCGCGAACCGTATCGGCCGCAAGGGCATCGGCTTCGGCGTGGACGTCGAGGGCGGAAGGGACAAGATGTACGGCGAGCTTATCAGGGAAGTCCAGCCCGAAGATTTGCTGAAGTACGGGCTGATCCCCGAGTTCATCGGCAGGCTGCCCATCAC
>PLSJ01000163.1 GCA_003165115.1 Syntrophaceae bacterium
CGTGATGATGGCGGAGAATTTCCTGAAAAGTTATGGCGTCAATAATCTCCACATCGGGGTAGCGACGACGCTCACCCTTTACCTCACCCCCATAATCGACACATTCAAGGAACTCTTTGCTTCGGTAATGGTATCGGTCAGGGAAGGTCCTACACTGACGCTTATCGACGACCTGCTCGACTTTAAGGCCGATATCTGCCTCGTCGGTACCCTTCGAACGGTCGACAAGAAACTGCACGTCACGAGGATACCGCGAATCGAGGGAATGGTGCTCGTTGCGAACCCGGACTATCCGTTGGTCCGGAAGCCCGAAGTTAAATGGGAAGACCTGGCGAATTACCCGCTCATCGTCCAGTCGGAAGGATCAACCGCAAGGGAAATGATTCTCGAACATTTCGCGAGTAGAAACCTGACTCTCATGATCGGCGCGGAAGTGGACAATGTGGAGAGCGCCAAACAACTGGCCCGGCAGAAGAAGGGCGTGGCCCTCGTGTTCCTCCCCTACGTCAAGGAAGAAGTGGCGCTTGGAAAGCTGGCCATCATTCACGTTATGGACGGTGAAATACAGCTCGGCATCGACATAGCGACGAACCGGGAAATGCCGGTCTCGCCCATGTTGAAGGCATTCATCGGCCTCATCGAAAAACACTTCAGTTTTCCTCTTTTGGAGAACGAATCCTAGGCCCCCTCCAATGCGTCCGAGAGCGCATTCACCGCGGCCCGGGCAAACTCGCGGCTGTTTATATCCGCGTCCACTTCGATGACCCTTATCAGGGGGTCTAGGTGCTTCTTCAACGTCGCGATAAATGTCTCGTCCGATGATGGATCGTAAAGAACGCCATCCTCGACGCCAAGAGAGGAAAACCCTCTTAGGGGAATGACGCACTTGACCCTGCTCTTATACTTGTGCCGGTTCAGTTTTTCCGCGGCGGCGGCAGCCGTCTGTTCCATTTCTTCGGGACTCGTCCGCGCCTGGACCCTTACCGCATCCAGCATGAGATACTTTCGTTCTGCCAGCCTCCTCGAGACCCAGAGAGAGTCTCCGTTGTCTTTCCTGCCGATGGGGCCGCAACTCAACAGGTCAAAGCCGCCAGGGCAAAAAATATAGGGGATCGGCCGGTCGATCGCGGCTTCCAGCCGGTGCGGACCGAAAGCCCTGTTTCCGCCCAAAAGGTATTCACTGAATCCCGACGGGACGAGGTCGATAAATGCCTCGAAATAGCCCTGTCTTACAAGCTCGACGGCCGCCCTGTCGCCGAAGCCCGTGGCGTGAAAGGAGACAACCTCATACTCCTGCTCCAACATCTCCCGTATGTGATAGGCGCCTATGTCACACAAACCGAATTCCGTTATGGCAACCGACGGCCTATTCCCTTCTGTCGAGAGTTCAGCCCCCTCCACCATTCCCGACACCGAGTTTGCCGCATTCAGGGCAATGGTTCTGACGAACCCGTTCATGCCCACCGTATCGACGACGCTATGCATCACCGTAATATCACTTACACTGAGATATTCGGCGAACGTCGCGGCATTGGCAGGCATGGTCAGGGCACTCGACACGAGGAGCTTCGGGACGCCGAAAGGCAGGCTCTTCATCGCCGTCAGCGCCATGATCGCGCCGGTCGTTCCCGTAACGGCGATTATTCCCTCCAGGCCCCCTGCCCTGTGAAGCTCCAGGATTTTCCTCTTCAGGCCGTCGGCCATGAGGAATGTAGCCCTGTCCCTCTTGCGCGCAACCATTTCCCGCACGTTTTCGATGGTTGTGCCCGCGAGCCCGGCGATTTCTCCGCAGCTCACGTCCGCAACAAGTGCGGGGATGATCGCCCCGGTGCCGATACTGATGTCTATCAGCAAGGGTTTATGCCCCCTCGCTCTTATTTGATCCCTGACGGTCCTGAGTGCGCCTTCTCTTTCATCCAGCATTCCGACTATGGCGATTGACACGTAAAATTCCTCCTGTTCATCCCCGAAAAGCCCCAACGGACGGGACTCCAAGCTTATAACCCTGCCGCGCCATATGTCAATTCGAAATTGCCGAAGCGGCGCATCCGCGCCGTACAGGGATCATCGTTGCGGGAAAAGGAGAGGAACAGGACCGGCTCACGACCACCGGACCGGACCGATATCGCAAGGCCGGTCCGGTGGTGTATGGGTGACGCTTCTACTTGAGCAAACCGTACCAGGGCTTGACCGGTTGGCCCGTGAGATCGATGTAGATGTGCTTGGTCATGGTATATTCCTCCAGGACCATGGTCGAGAGGTCCTTGCCCCAGCCCGACTGCTTGCAGCCTCCCCAGGGGGTCTCGCAGAAGACGATGAGGTGTTCGTTCAGCCACACCGTGCCTGCTTTAATCCGGCCGGCCATCACCATGCCGTTGCGTAAGTCCTTTGTCCAGACCGAGGCGGAAAGTCCATACCGCGAGTCGTTGGCCAGGGCGATCGCCTCTTCCTGGGTCTTGAAGGGGACGATGCCCGCCACCGGACCGAAGATCTCTTCCTGCATGAACTCCATGCCGTTGGTGCAATCGCCGAAGATGGTCGGGGCGACGAAGAACCCGTTCTTCGTCTCTTCCGTGTGGGGACGCTCACCTCCGAGCAGCAGCTTCGCCCCCGCCTTCTTCGCGCCGTCGATGTACCACTCGATCTTGTCGCGATGGGCCGCGTATGCCACGGGTCCGATCACGGTCTCCATGTTGGTCGGGTCGCCGTAGCGCAGGTTCTTGGCAAGGGCCACCATCTTATCGGTGAATTCCTGGTAGAGGGACTCGTGGACGTAAAAGCGGCTCGCCGCGGCGCACACCTGACCGGAGTTGAAGAAGGCGCTCCAGACCGCGCCCTCCGCGGCGGAGTCCACGTCGGCGTCCGGCATCACCACGAAGGCGTTCTTGCCGCCGAGCTCCAGGCCCACCGGCTTGACGGAGTTGCTGGCAAG
>PLSJ01000515.1 GCA_003165115.1 Syntrophaceae bacterium
CGTGCTGGTCATATGCGGCGTGATCCTGCTTCTGGTCTGGAAGTTTTTTCGCACGCCTTACGGGAGGGCCATCATAGCCTTGAGGGAGAACGAGGACAGGGCGCAGTTGATCGGCTACAACACGACCAACCTCAAAGTCGTCTCATTCGCCCTATCCGGGGTCGTCGCGGGAATCGCGGGCGCCCTCTACGTCCTGCACCTGGGCTTTACGAGCGCCAATTCCTTCTACTGGCTCTGGACGGCNNACCGGCGGCGCCGGCACGTTGATCGGGGCTTTTATCGGACCGGCGGTGCTGGTCTTCTTTGAAGACTTCATCAGCACATGGAACCCGGACCTTTATCTCATCATCATGGGCATGATCATGATCCTCGTGATCATCGTGCTCCCCGACGGCATCGTAAGCCTGTGGAAGCTGTTGTTTTCGAGAAGAGGTAAATAAGGATTATGGCTACGGTACTCAAAACGGAAGGTCTGACAAAGAGGTTCGGCGGTCTGATCACGACCNNGGGCCCAACGGCGCGGGAAAGACCACCTTCTATAACCTTATCACCGGGGTATACAAGCCCGACGCGGGCAGGATACTCTTCATGGACGAGGACATCACGAGGCTGCGGCCCTATGAGATCTGCAGGAAGGGCATAGCGAGGACGTACCAGGTCACCTCCATCTTCCCGAAACTGACCGTGTACGAGAACGTGAGGCTGGCCGCCCAGGTGGGCTTTGGCAACGGGGTGAGCGCCTTCAGGGACGCGTCCACCGTGAAGAAGGTAAACGAGCAGGTCGCCGTCATATTGGACGTTGTAGGCCTGGCGGACCTGAGCGACAGGGTCTCCATGGAGATATCCCAGGGCGACCAGAGACTCGAGGAAGTGGCCATCGCCCTCGGCTCCCGTCCCAAGCTGCTGCTTCTGGACGAGCCCACGGCGGGCTTGAGCGCAAAAGAAACATGGTTCCTGGTGGACAAGATCAGGTACCTCTACGAGAGCGGCATCATAAGGAACATCATCCTCGTCGAACACGACCTGGAGGTCGTCACGGACCTGGCCCACAACATATGTGTCCTGAATTACGGAGAGGTCGTCAAGGACGGCTGCGTGGACGAGGTGTGCAACGACCCGGGCGTGCAAGAGGTGTATCTTGCCGGAGGTAAGGTAAGTGCTACTGAAGGTTGAAGACCTGCGTGCGTATTACAATAAGAGCCACATTATCCAGGGTGTGTCGTTCGAGGTGGCAAAGGGCGAGATAATCGGCATACTGGGCCGTAACGGCATGGGGAAGAGCACGCTCATGAGAAGCATTCTCGACCTTACCCCTCCGAGGACGACCGGCTCCGTGAAATTCGACGGTGTGGAAATAAGCTCTCTGAAGGCGCACAAGATAGCGGGTCTTGGACTGAGCTATGTGCCGCAGGGAAGACATATCTTCCCCCGCCTCACCGTATTGGAAAACCTCTCGATACCCGTGACGAAGGGCAAGGTCCACGGGGAAGACCTGGACGAGGTCTTCGGATATTTTCCCGTGTTGAAGGAGCGGTTAAAGCAGTTGGGCGGTACCCTCAGCGGTGGGCAGCAGCAGATGCTGGCCATCGGCAGGGCCATCATGTCGAAACCGAAGCTCATCATCTTCGACGAGCCGACGGAGGGTCTCCAACCCTCCATCGTGCAGCAGGTGAGGGAGACGATAAAGCGCTTCCGCGACAGGGGGATCACCGCGCTGATCGCCGATCAGAACCTTGAAAATGCCCTGGACCTTTGCGACCGCGTCTACGTCCTCGAAAAGGGCGTGATAAAATATACGGAGCAGAGAGAAAACCTGAGTCTCGAGATGCTCTGCACTTATTTGGGCGTGGTCAAGAAGCAAAAGGGATAAGGGGGACACGTTATGCGTTGGGAAGCGTACAAGGTTGCGAAAAGCCTGGAAGAGGCGTTCGATTGCATCGATAAGTCCCAGGGAAAGGCGCGCGTCATCGCGGGAGGGACCGACCTCGTCGTCCAGTTCCTGGAAAAAGACCCGGAAGATGGGATGGTGCTCCTCGACGTCGGCTCCATCCCGGACATGAGAGGAATAGAGATTGCCGGCGGCGGCAAAGAGATCGTGGTGGGCGCCGCTGTCACCATGGCGGAGCTGGCGCAATCAGAGATCATCGCGAAATATGGGAGGGCCCTCGCCCTGGGGGCGTCTGTCATGGGGGCGCCCCAGATCCGCAACGTGGCCACCATCGGCGGCAACGTGGTGAACGCCCAGCCGGCCGCGGACGGGACTATCCCTCTGCTCGCCCTGGGGGCGGAAGCCAGGGTCGTCTCCGCGAAGGCGGACACGTGGGTGGCCCTGGAGGAGCTTTTTCTCGACGTGGGGAAAAGCTCGGTGAACCCCTCCGAGCAGATAATCACCCATTTCAGGTTCAAGGCGACGCCCGAGACAGGGAGTAGCTCCCTCCAGCGGTTAGCCAGACGAAAGGCATTCACCCTCCCCACGCTGCTGGCCGCCGCCATGGTCCGGCTGGACGAGAGGAAGCGGTCCTTCGAAGAGGTGCGGATAGCCGTGGGCCCCGTGGCAAGGACGCCAATGCTTGCCCGCGAGGCGGCGGATAGTCTCCGGGGGTACCCGGTGAGCCGGGAGGCAGTGGAAAGAGCGGCCGCGGCGGCGAAGCAGGCCGCCCACCCGAGAGACAGCCTGCGCGGCGGGGCGGAATACCGGAAAGAGATGGTCGAGGTGCTGACGAGGCGCGCTATCCTCGAATGCCTCACCTTGCTTGGAGTCAATGTATGAATACGAGAAGAATCCTTTTGAACGTCAATGGCGTCGTGAAGGAGGTTTCCGTATCCGAGGATACGTTGCTGCTCGACGCGCTCCGCGACCACCTGGGGCTGACGGGGGCAAAGAGGGGCTGCGGTAAAGGGGAGTGCGGCGCCTGCACCGTCCTTGTCGATAATGTACCGGTCGCATCCTGCATATATCCGGCGGTCAAGGCGGAAGGGCGTTCCATCATCACCATCGAAGGGATAGGGGACGATCGGACGATCCACCCCCTGCAGAAGCAATTCATAGAAAAAGGGGCCGTTCANNCCGTTCAGTGCGGTTTCTGCACGCCCGGCCTGATCCTCTCCTCCAAGGCGCTGCTCGACACGAATCCGAGCCCCGATGACAGGGAAATCCGCGTGGCGATCTCGGGGAACCTCTGCCGCTGCACCGGTTACACAAAGGTGGTCGAGGCGATCGGGGCGGCCGCGAGTGAGATGAGAGGACAGGTCGTGAGCAATGAGCGGCAGGAGCCCGGGACAGGGAGCATCGGGCGGTCGGTCTTGCGGGTGGACGGCCTTGCGAAGGTGACCGGCAAGGCGGTCTTCACCGACGACATGTCGCTGCCGAACATGCTTTTTGCGGGCGTGCTCCGGAGCCCTTATCCGAGCGCCCGCATCAATTCCATCGATTGCTCCGGGGCGTTAAGCCTTCCGGGGGTGAAGGCCGCGCTGACGGCCAAAGACATCCCCGGCAGCAACAGGTTCGGGATCATCCTCAAGGACCAGCCGTACCTGGCCGAGGAGAAGGTCCGCTTCGTGGGTGAGGCCGTCGCGGTGGTGGCCGCCGAAACGAAAGAGCTGGTGAGGGAAGGGATAGCCAGGATACGCGTCGATTATACGGAGCTGCCCGCCGTGTTTGTCCCGGAAGAAGCGATGAAGCCCGATGCCCCGAAGGTGCATGAGGCCGGGAACATCCTCCACCACCGGAAGATACGGAAAGGGGATATCGAAGAGGGCTTTGCGAAAGCGGACATTATCATAGAACAGACGTTCACGTCCCAGACGGTGGAGCACGCCTACATCGAGCCGGAGGCGGCGCTGGCCACCATGGATTCCGGCCAGATGACCGTCTATTGCTGCAGCCAGGCGCCACACTATTACCGCAACGAGGTCGCTTCCATGCTCGCTTTTCCCATAAACAAGGTCCGGATCGTCCGGCTTGCCACGGGTGGAGGATTCGGGGCAAAGATAGAAGTGACCGCGCAGCCGTTCGCGGCGCTCTGCTCCCTTGCCACGGGACGGCCGGTGAAATATGTCTTTACCCGTGAAGAATCGGTGATTACCTCCACCAAGCGCCACGCCTTCAACCTGAAGTATAAATTGGGGGCCACGAAGGAAGGGAGGTTGACGGCGGCCCACGTAACGATCGTCGCCAACGGAGGCGCATACGCGTCCTACGGACCCGCGGTGCTGACACGGTCGGCCACGATGGCCATCGGCCCCTACGAATGCCCCCATGTGCACGTCGACGCTTTCGAGGTGTATACGAATTATCCGATAGGAGGGGCCATGAGAGGCTTCGGCGCGCCTCAAATGGCGCCGTGTCACGAGGCGATCATGGACGAAATAGGCAGGAGATGCGGTCTATCGCCTATCGAAGTGAGGCGGAGAAATATGCTCCGGCCGGGGTCTTCCACGACGACAAGCCAAATCCTCGAGCACGGAATAGGGGCGCTGGAGACCTTGAAGCGAACCTCCGCGCATGCCTGGCCCACGTCCGGGAAAGGTGAGATATGAAAAAACGAGGGAAGGGCATCGCGTGCACCTATTTCGGCATGGGGAATACCGCCAAATCGAACCCCTCGACGGCGTTTATCGAGGTATGCGAAGACGGCACGGCCATCATCCGCTGCGGGGCCTCGGACATCGGCCAGGGCTCGGACACCGCCTTGAAACAGATCGGCGCACACACGCTCGGCATCAGCCCCGACCGGGTCACCATGGTCTCGAACGATACCATGGTCGCTCCGGAGGCCGGTGTCACTTCCGCGAGCCGCCAGACCTACGTATCGGGAAACGCCATCCGCCTGGGCGCGGAACAGGCGAGGGCGATCCTGCTGAAAGAGGCGGCGGAGTGTCTCGACTACGACCCGGTGGACCTGGAATGCAGGGATGACAGGATTTTTCTGAAAGAGCACGAGGACGTCTATATGACGATCGAGGACGTGAGCGGCCGGATGAGGGCGAAGGGCACTCTCGTCACGGGGACCGGCACTTTTACCCCTCCGACCCCCGAGGCGTTGGACCCCGAGACGGGGCTGGGCGTCCCTTATGGCGCATATTCCTACGCCACCCAGATTTGCGAGGTGGAAGTGGATACGGAGACCGGAGAGGTGACCGTCCTCAGCTTCACCGCGGCCCAGGACGTGGGCCGGGCCATCAATCCCATGGCCATCGAGGGGCAGATAGAGGGGGGAGTGGGACAGGGCATCGGGTACGCCCTCATGGAAGAAGTGGTGGTGCGAGACGGCGTTATCCTCAACCCCTCCTTTTCCGACCTCCTCATTCCCACGGCCCTCGATGTCCCCCCCATCCATAGCATTATCGTGGAAGTCCCCGAGCCCACGGGCCCCTACGGCGCAAAGGGCACGGGCGAGCCGCCCACATGTCCCACGGCGGCGGCAATAATAAACGCTATCTACGACGCGGTGGGTGTCCACATCACATCCACGCCCGTGACCGCGGAAAAGGTGTATATGGCCCTCAGAAAAAAAGAAGATGAGGAGAGAAAGCGGTAAGGCGACTCAGGGCGTGTGCCGCACCGGGCAGGAACGACAGGAGAAGTGGTTTTTCAAAGGAGGCATCCACATGGTAATCCGTGAGATAAAATTCACCCTTAACGGCCGCGCGGTGAAGATACTGGTCGACCCCGAGCGCACGCTGCTGAAGGTTATACGGGAAGATTTCAGGCTGACCGGCACGAAAGAGGGGTGCGGCGAGAACGTGTGCGGCAGTTGCACCGTCCTCATCGACGGGGAGCCGAGGAACTCGTGCATGCTCCCGGTCAGGAAGGTCGAGGGGCGCAGCGTGCTGACCATCGAAGGCGTGGGCACGAAAGACGCACCAGACGCCATTCAGCGTGCCTTCGTGGAGGTCGGGGCCGCCCAGTGCGGCTTTTGCACCCCCGGCATGGTCCTGACGGCCAAGTCCATCCTGGACAAAAATCCGAACCCCACCAGGGAGGAGGCGCGCCGGGGGATAAAGCGCGTCCTGTGCCGGTGCACCGGTTACAAGAAGATCATCGACGGCATCCTGCTGGCCGCCGAAGTCCGGCGGGACCCCGGCGCCATCAAGGAGAAGGCGGTCAGCGAGTACCGCCTTGGCGGCCGGATCCCACAATTGAACTCCTGGGACAAGGTCACCGGGGTCTTACGCTTCACGCAGGACATCTACCTGGAAGACATGTGTCACGCCAAGGTGCTGCGCAGCCCCCACTACCACGCCCGGGTGAAAGGCATCGACACCAGTGAGGCGGAAGCCATGCACGGGGTGGTGGCCGTTGCCACGGCCAAGGACCTGAATGGGCCCAACCGGGTGAAATATATATTCCACGACTTCCGGGTGATCGCAGACGATAAGGTACGATATCCCGGAGAGCCCGTGGCCATCGTGGTGGCCCGGACCGAAGCCATTGCCGAGGCTGCCATGTCCAGGATAAAGGTGGACTACGAGCTGCTGCCGGCCGTCACCGATCCTTTCGACGCGCTCATTCCCGGCGCCCCCGAAGTGCAGGAGGGGGATTACCCCGGCAACATGCTCTTTTATCAGAACCTGCTGCGCGGCGACGTCGAGCAGGGCTTTAAAGAGGCCGACATCATCGAGGAAAACACCTTCACCACCCCCGCGAACGCCCATGGCTACGTCGAGCCCGATGCCGGGGTGGCCTACATTGACGAAGAGGGACGGATCGTGATCTACGCCTGCGGCCAGGCGCCACACTACCACCGGGACGAGGTGGCCCGTGTGCTGGGCCTGGGCACCGACGAGGTGCGCGTGGTGGAGGACGGCACGGGCGGCGGTTTTGGCGCCCGCATCGACCCCTTCATCCAGGTGCTCCTGGGACTGGCGGTCTTCAAGGCCCGTGTCCCGGTGAGGCTCCAGTTCACACCAGAGGAAAACTTCATCGGCACCTGCAAGCGGCACCCCTTCACGATAAAACTGAAGACCGGGGTGCGCAGGGACGGCACGATCACGGCTCATTACGCCGAGATCATGGGCGACTCGGGGCCGTACGCCCTGGCGAGCCCGGGGGTGCTGATGCGCGCCGTGGTCCACTCCTACGGACCGTACGAGATCCCCAACGTCGAAGTCCACGGCAGAATGGCATTGACCAACAATACCCCTTCATCGGCCATGCGCGGCTTCGGGGTTTCCCAGATGTGCTTCGCGGTGGAGTCCCAGATCAACCGGATATGCGCCCGCCTGGGGATGAGCGTCTTCGATTTCGCCAGACTCAACGGCTTCAATCAGGGGACGGTGACCGCCACCGGCCAGTTGATCAGGGAACCGAACGGCTATAGGGAAGTTATCGATGCCATCGAAAACCACTGGGCCACGTACGACAGGGCCACCGCCCCGGAAAAGCTGGCCGCCCTTCCTCCGCACATCAAGCGGGGTAAAGGCTTCGCGACCACGTGGTACGGCATCGGAAAGACCGGCCTTTTGAACCTGTCCCGGTGCAACGTCGAGATCACCGATAACGGGATGCTCCTGGTGAAAGAAGGGGCCGCGGAAATCGGCCAGGGGTCGAACACGGTGATGGTGCTCATTGCCGCCGAGGAGATGGGGATGACGGTCGACAAGGTAAAGATCATCTCCGCCGACTCGCTGCTTACGCCGGATTCCGACCTTACCTGCGCCAGCAAGCATACGTTTTACACCGGAAACGCCACGCTCCTTGCCTGCAAGGACCTGAAAAAGAAGATCCTGGACGCGGCCTCGAAGGTGCTGGAGGCGGACGCCGGCCTCCTCGAGACAGGGAACGGCAGGGTCTTTGTCTCGGGTGAGCCCGACCGGGCGATAACCTACGTTCAACTGAAGGAGCGCGGGTTCGATCTCACCGGGTTCGGCGAATTTGCGATCCCCCTGGACCTCCTGGACCAGGAAACGGGCCAAGGCACGCTCTACGTGGTCTTCACCTACGGCGCGGCGGTGGTGGAGATAGAGGTCAACACCCTGACCGGGGAGATCAAGGTCCTCGATGCGGCCGTGGCTTTCCAGTGTGGCCGGGCCATTAACCGGCTGGCCATGGAGGGACAGATGGAAGGCGGCGTGGGCATGGGTGTCGGGTATGCCCTGATGGAGGAGTACGTGACCGGGAAGACGAAGAGCTACAAGGACTACCGGCTGCCCAGGTCGACCGACGTGCCGGTCGATATCAATACGTACGTCGTCGAAGTCCCGCAGGGACCGGGGCCTTTCGGGGCCATCGGCATGGGCGAGGCGGCGCATTTCCCCATGGCGCCGGCGATCCTGGCGGCCCTGCACGACGCCTGCGGCGTCTGGATAAACGACCTGCCGGCCAGGCCGGAGCGCGTGCTGGCCGCCTTGAAAGCGTCTAAAAAGGCGTGAGCGGCTATGCCAATGTGCGCACGGACTTCTCCCGGTCCCATTGGCGCGTCTTTGCCGCGGCGATGAACGCGCCCGTGTCGCCGGCGTCCACGACGCCCGCGTCCTGACCGACGTTCGCCGTCGTCATGAGGGCCTTGCCGCCCGCGTCCGCCGCGATTGCCTTGAGATGGCCGAAGGCATCGCGCACGAAATCGACCGCGGCGCTTTCCATCGACAGCGTCTTCGCGGCCTCGGGCGAGAGGACGACGGCGACTGCGTCGAACAGCACGGAAGGCGTACCCGCCAGTTGTCCGTCGGCGGCCAGCATTGAGCCGTCGGCGAGGCGAGCGCCGCCCTTCTTTGGCGCGACGATCTTCACCGAAGCACCCGCATCGGTAACCGCTTTCCTGATCTTTTTGACCGTGGCGCCGTCAGACCCATCGGCGACAAGTATGCCGACGCTGCGCCCCGCAAAGGTGTCTTTCATCTTGCCGATGATCTGCAACGCGGGCGAAGGCTTCATTTCCTTCACGGGTGCGGCGGCCGCGGGCTTATCCGGCATTTTTTCGAGCCCGAGACCGGCGGCGACCCGGCGGGCGAGGTCTTCCTCGATATGCCGCAGGTGACCGACCATCGCCTCGACCACGTGCGAATGCTCGACCTTGGAAAGCTCGAAGACCAGGGCCGAGGCGATGTGCGCCTGCTCATANNCGGCGAAGCTCTCGGCTCGGATGCGCCCCTTGCCGCCGGTCTCGGTTATCGCGGCGCTATGGAAGCCCTTCGGCGTCTCGCGCGGCGAGTCCCCGGACAGGGAGTTGGGCTCATAGGCGACGCGGCCCTTGGCTTGCGTCATCTGCATGTGTCCGTCGCGTTGC
>PLSJ01000107.1 GCA_003165115.1 Syntrophaceae bacterium
GGGGTCCGCGATGACGGAGTCCAACCCGCGGACGATGGCCGCGACGAGGAACGTCCGGTTGACGAGCTTCCTGCTGGGCAGCCCATAGGAGACGTTCGTCAGGCCGCACGTGGTGTGGACGCCGGGGAATTCCTTCATGATCCGCTCGATGGCATCGAGCGTCGCCATCGCCGACCTGTCGTTGGTCGCCACGGGGTAGACCAGGGGATCGATATAGAGGTCATCGAGGGGGATCGCCGCCAAACGTGCCTTCTCCACGATCTCTCCCGCCATCCGCACCTTGGCGTCCGTCGTATCGGCGATGGCGTCCGCCGACTGGCACAGCGCGATGACCTTGGTCTTATGGCCCGCCACCAGGGGGAGGATGCCCTCCAGGCGGGAGGGCTCCAGCGTGATGGAATTGATCATGGGGGTCCGTGTGAGCAGCGGCATCACCGCTTCGATCACCGTGGGGTCGGGGCTGTCGACGCAGAGAGGAAGGTCGCATGCCGCCTGGACCGTCTCGATCACCCACCGGAGATACTCCGCTTCCTTATGCGCGCCCATTCCGGCGTTGACGTCGAGATAATCGGCCCCTGCCGCCGCCTGCGCCTGCGCCTCCTTCTGTATGAAGGCCGCGTCGCGCGACGTTATGGCTTCGGCTATCGATGTGCGTGTCGCGTTTATGCGTTCACCGATGATCAGCATACTTTCGGCTCCACTGTCACGGGTCTCATTTCAACAGGTTGGGATCGAGTGGGTATTTTCCGTATTTCTTGACGGCCCCCGCCATCGCCCACACGTTCTCCGCCTTGCAGTAGTCGGTGAGGCTGTTGGCGCTGGTGACGACGTAGCCGCCGTTGACCCCGGCCACGGCGATCCTTTCCTTCACTTCCTTGTCCGTCTCCTCGGGCGTTCCCAGGGTAAGCGTATAGTCGAGGTCTATGTTGCCGAGGATGCAGACGCGGTTCCCGTACTTTTCCTTTATCTCCCTGATGTCCATGGCGGAAGGCTGGATCGGGTGGATGCCCGCCATCCCGAGGGTGAGGAGGTCGTCCAGGATGGGCCGCAGGTTGCCGTCGCTATGGAAGACCCACGGTTTCGTGATCGCACCCGCCACGATTTTCTGGTACGGGAGAAAGAATTCCAGGTACTGGTCACGGCTCATCCACGTGGACCGCGTGTCCGCGTGGTCGTCGTTCACCCAGTAAAAATCGAAGTCCAGCTTGTTGAGATGTTCCACGACTTTGGCCGACCACTCGGAGAACCGCCTGTGGATCTCCTTTATCAGGTCCGGGTTGTCATAGATGTTGTAGGCGAACTCGACGAGCCCCATGCTCTCCAGCAGCGATGCGGAGCCGAGGCGGATCCTCGCGAAGACCGCGTAGTCGCCTTTATATTTGTCTATCCATTTGGCGACCTGCTCGTAGCGGGCCGGATGGTCGGGGTCCGGCAGGTATTCGTCGAAGAGCTTCAGGGAGTCGTTGGAGGTGAGAAGGCCCTTCTTGACGAAAGTCCTCCCGGTTTCGGGGATCACGCCCATCTCCGCGATCCATGGAGGGACGAAATCAAAGGTGACTTTTTGGGGATAGTAATAACTCTCCTTGAAGCTTGCCCCCGCCTGCAGGGCCTGACCCGCGACGGCCTGAGCGCCCATGGGAAAGTGGTACCCGAAACCATCCATGCCGAGCTTTTCGCAAAGCTCGCCAGGGGTAAACTGGGTCGTGCCCATGATGCGTTCCTGGAGTCCTTCCTCGAAGTCGTTCTCGAGCCAGGGGACCCGGTCCGGGGTCTCTCTCCGCAACGCGCTCAAAATCCTTTCCCTCGGCTTCATCTCCTTCATGCGTCCCTCCATTTAATGGGGTTCAGCACCCCCTCCGGCGGCAAAGCACCGACCGCTTGGCGGTGCCCGGCCCCCCGCTCATAAAAAGGAAGAGGCGGGTCTATCAATGTCCGGTCAATTCGTTGCACTTGGTGACGGCGGCGCGGGCATCCTTTCCGTAAAAGTCCGCTCCGATCTTATCCGCGAAATCCTGCGTGAGGGGGGCACCCCCGACGCCTATCCTGACCTTGTCGCGCACCCCCGCCGACTTGAACGCCTTCATGGCGTCTTCCATCGCGGTCATGGTCAGCGTGATGAGCGCGGACATCAGGACAAAATCCGGCTTATGCTCGTTGATGGCAGCGATAAACTTTTCCGGCGACACATCGATGCCCAGGTCGATCACCTCGTACCCGGCGCCTTCGAGGACCATGGAGACGATATTCTTCCCCACGTCGTGTATATCACCTTTCGCCGAGCCGAGGACCACCCGCCCTTTCGTCGCGGCGCCTTTCGCGACGAGCATGGGCTTGAGGATAGCCAGGCCGGTGTTCATCGCCCTGGCCGCGATCATCATCTCGGGGAGGAAGATGTCGCCGCGTGAAAACTGTTCTCCCACCACGTCCATGGCGGGGATCATCATCCTGTCCATAATCTCTTCGGGCGTCGCGCCTTCCGACAAAAGCGCACGGATCAACGACTCGACGGCGTTCCGGTTCCCCTTGATAACGGCATCCTTGAGCTGCTGCTGCATCTCCTCTTTCTCCGGCATCTCCAACCTCCTGTTGGTATCTATGCTGCCCCGGCGACTATTTTCAATACGGCCTTATCGTTCAGTAGCTCTTCCGACTTCCCCGAGAAGATGATCTCCCCCCGCTCGATCACGTAGATTTTGTCCACGAAGTCGGGCACATGGTAGATGTTCGACTCGGCAAGCAGGATAGGGCGGCCCATCCTGGCGATCTCATGGATGCTCTCCGCGATCTGCGGGATGATGGCGGGGGAAAGCCCCTCGAACGACTCATCGAGCAGCAATATGCGGGGGTCCATCGCCAGCGCCCTCGCGATTGAAAGCATTTTCCTCTCCCCGCCGCTGATCTGCGTCCCTCTCCGCGTCTTGTACCGTTCGAGGGTCGGGAACACGGAATAGGCGAGCTTGATCCTCTCTTCCTCATTCCGCCCGGTCTTTCTGGTCCACGTGGCGATCTCGATATTCTCCAGCGTCGTCAGATCGGCGAAAATGTCGCTCTCCTCCGGGGCGTAGCCGATCCCCGCAAGGGCAGTTTCGTGAGGGGAGCAACGCGTCACATCCCTGCCCTCGAACGTGATGCTGCCCGATTCCGGTTTAGCGAAGCCCATGATGCTTCGCAGCAGCGTGGTCTTGCCCGCGCCGTTCCGTCCGATGAGCGAGATAACCTCGTTCTCCCCCATTTCGATACTCACGTTCCTGAGTATGTGACTGGCTTTAATATAAACGTTCAGGTTCCTGACCTCAAGTACCATCGTAGTCCTCAACGCTCCTTGTTTTGCAGGGAGCTGAAGATTTTGAAACATTCCTTCTTGCCCATGACCGTGCAGACAACCTCTTCGTCCTGCTCGATCAGCGCCGGTGTGCTGTCGGCGAGTATCTTCCCCGCCTGGAGGGCGATGACGCGATCGGAGTAGGAAAAGACGAGGTCCATGTCATGTTCCACCTGGAGGATCGATTTTATCCCGATCTGTTTCGACGCCGAGACGAGGGTCTCCATGATCTTGTTCTTGTCGCTCGTGCTCACGCCGCTCGTCGGCTCGTCGAGCAGGATCACCTCGGGGTGGAGCGCGAATGCCGAAGCCACGTCCAGCATCTTCTTGTCACCCTGGGGCAGGTTCTTCGCCAGCATATCCTTCTTCGCGTCCAACCCGAAGAGATGCGCCACCTCCATCGCCCCGTCGGTGATCTGCTTGTCACGCAGGAGAGAGGAGAAGAGCCTGGTCCCTTTCCCGAGCCTCGAGACCACGGCGACCATCAGGAATTCGAGCACGGAGAAATTCGGAAACACGTTGACGAGCTGGAAGCTTCGGGCCATGCCCATCCTCGACAGCTTTTCGGGGCCGATCCCCGAGATATCCCTGCCCTTGAAGACGACGGTCCCCGTATTGGGCGCGACCAACCCGGTCAGCACGTTGATCAGCGTGGTCTTGCCTGCCCCGTTCGGTCCGATGATGGAGACGAATTCCCCTTCGTTGATCGTAAAACTGACCCCGTCGAGGGCGTGGAAACCTCCGTACCATTTACGTACGTCCGTCGCGGAGAGAATCGCTGTTTTCCCTTCTTCGTTAGTCACGTCGTTCTCTCCTTTTCACCAGGGAACCGATGACGCCGGCGATTCCGCCGGGCGCCACGATGACGACGAATACCAGGATGGCGCCGAAGATAAACCTCCAGTACGAGGTGAGCGACATCACGGAGTTCTGAAGCAGGATGTAGACGATGCCGCCGATCAGGGGTCCGAAGAAATAGTCGAACCCACCCAGGAGGGACATGAAGACGAGCGTTCCCGACTGGGTCCAGTAGGTGAGACCGGGATCGACCTGGCCCACCGCGGGGGCGAGGAGCGCACCGCCCACGGCCGCATAGGCGGCGGAAATGACGAACGCGTACCACCTGTATTTCTTGACGCTCACCCCCAGGTATTCGGCCTTCTCGGGGTTGTCCCTGATCGCCTTCAAACAAAGGCCGAAGGGGGAGGAGACGATCTTCCACATGACGAAGGTGAGGATCGCCAGGATCACAAAGGCGTAAATATAGTACGTCCCCGCGAGGAATTGCATCTTCGGCGTCCCGGAGAAATCGATCCCCAGGAGATAGGGCCTCAGCACCCTCATGCCCTCGTCACCCCCTGTCAGGTAGTAGAACTTGAGGAGGAAGGTGTAAAAGAGCATGCCGAAGGCGAGCGTCAGCATGGCGAAATAGATCTTGATGTACCGCACGCAGAGCGCCCCGATCAGCGCGGCCAAAATCGCGGAGACGATCACCGCGGCCACGAGGATCAGCTCCATGTAGGGAAGGGCGAACGTGCTGGTCAGAAAGGCCGCCGTATAGGCGCCTACCGCCATGAAGAGGGCGTGGCCGAACGACAGGAGACCGGCGTACCCGAAGAGCAGGTTGAATCCGATGACCGTAATCGCGTAGGCAAAAAAAGTGAGCATAAGGTAGCTGAAGAACTGGCCCGCGAATAAGGGCACACAAAGGAGGACAAGGCCGATCACGATGACCAGCGGCAGCTTCAGGCTCTTGAGTCGGGCGATTTCCTGGCGATTTTTCATCAAACCCTGGAGCCTCCGAATAATCCTTGCGGCTTGATTACCAGGACGGCAATCACGATTATGTAGATGGTCAGCATCTCCATCTCGGGATAGGTAGAGATCGCAAGCGATTTCAGGACGCCCACGATGAGTGCCCCGACGAAAGCCCCTTTCATGCTTCCAAGGCCGCCGATTACCACCACGGCAAAGGCGAGCACTATCAGGTCCATACCCATTTCCGACACGGCGGCCCCGGCGGGGACCACCAGGGCGCCGCCCAGCGTCCCGAGGACCGTGCCGAGCGTGAAGACCTTGAGGTAGACGACCTTCATGTTGATGCCCAGGGCCTCACCCATCTCCCTCTTGTCGGCCGTGGCCCGGATGATGCGACCGAACCTCGTGTTCATGAGGAGCCAGCTGATCAGGCCGGCGATGATGAGGCTGCACAGGATCACGACGAGATTGTATACGGGAACCGTGGCGCCCAGCACGTTCAACTGGCCGTACACCATGTCGATCCCTCCCATGCTTTGGGGAGAGGTGCCCCAGATGAACTTGATCACGTCTTCAAGCATCATCACGAGGCCGAAGGTAAGGAGCAGTTGAAAGGTCTCATCCCTGTCGTAGACGAATTTCATCAGCCCGCGCTCGATGATGGGACCGACGACGAGCCCCAGCGCGAGGCCGGCCGCGATCAGGGGGACGATAAAAAGTGCCTTGGGGAAGTTGTGCTCGACAAGGCACTTGACGACCGTGATGCCGAAATAGGCCCCGAGACCGTAGAATGTGCCGCAGGCAAGGTTGAATACCTTCTGAACGCCGAACACGACCTGAAGCCCCGCGGCGACCAGGAAGAGCGTCGAGGCGTGAAAGACGCCGCTGAAAAGTATATTGAGAATCGTTTCCATTACCTCACTCCGGACCTCAACGGGGCGGCCGCGCGGCCGCCCCTGTCATGTCAGCGTTTACGATTTCCAGCCTTTGATCCAGTCATACAGCTTGGCGCCCGCGAAGGGTTTCATGATCTGCACGGGGGTGAGGACTTCCATCTGGTTGATGGTAACGAAATCATAAGGGTTCTTGTGAGAGGTGAGGCCCATGAAGAAATTGCAGGACATGAGGTTGTCCTCCCTGTAGCCGCGGAAGCCCGAAAGGGACGGCACCTGAATGCCGCTGAGCACTTTCCCCACCTCTTCCTTGGTCGGCCATCTGCCCAGGATCGAATAGCATTTCTCCACCGCCTCTTTATACGCCTGCAGGACGAAATATGCATGATCGGTCTCGTAGACGGGGTATTCTTTGTACTTCGCATAATAGGCGTTGACGAACTTCGTGAGCAGGGGCCAGGTGTCGGTCCATTTGAAATAGAAGCTGTTGTAGCCGAGGATGATGCCCTCCGGGGTGAACTCTTTCTTCAGCGTATAATGGGCGCCGCCCCCCGTCGTAAAGCACGCCTTCGATCTCTTGAAGAGACCGGCCGCGGTCGCCTGTTTCATGAGGATGGGCACGTCTCCCGACCAGAAGCTGGTCATGATCAGGTCGGCGTTTGCCTTCTTCAGCGCGGCGATGTGCGACGTAAAATCGGTTTCCCCCAGTTTGGGCCACAGGGCATCCACGAACTTGACGTTGGGGTTGAAGTGTTTGAGGACCGCCTGGTATGCGTCCCAGCAATCCCTGCCGTACGAGTAATCGTTGTTGATGCCGACCACCGTCTTGATATTGGGAAAGAACTTGGCCGTCAGTATGGCGCCGCCGATAGCCTCCGCCTCGTTGTCCGTGCTTCTGAACGAGAACTTCGTCCTGGGCATCGTCTCCACGACGCCCTTCTGGGTCGTGGCGTCCCAGGCGAGCCACAACTGGCCCAGTTCCTCGGCCAGCGGCCCGACGGCAAGGCCGTTCCCCGTCGACATCAGACCCACGATGACGTCGCACTTCGTTTCCAGCGTCAGTTTTCTGAACCGCTCGACGCAATCTTTCGCGGTCGTCTCCTCTTCCATCGACAACTCGACCTTTCTGCCGAGGATGCCGCCCGCCGCATTGACCTCTTCCGCCCACATCTGGGTGGTGCGCCAGGCCGCGGTGCCCGGAACGGCGATGACGCCGGACAACCCCGGCATGGCCCCGATCCTGACCGGCCCCGACGGCACCCCTTTGGCCGGTTTGGCCTGGGCTTGCGCCTTGCCCCGGCCGGCAAGCAGCATTCCCGCGCCTACGGCCGCCCCTCCCACCAATTTTACGAATTCACGCCTTGTCTTCCCCATGTTCCTCCCTCCCTGAATAAAATTGAGCTGTCACAATCATTAATTCGGGTTTGCGATGAAATGGTGGGCGACTATCCTTACGGCCGTTCTTTCGTCCGGGCCGACCGCCTTCTCTTCACGGTTCCACTCATTGGAGATTTTGAGCATATCCATCCGGAGGCTCCTGGGCCGTTTCTCCTATTGTAAAGACAGAATCCTGAAGAATGCAAGAAAAATAGGTCCGCCTTTCCATGTCTGTCCCCGTCTTGTCTACCTGAATGACATACTCTCCAGAAATGCCTTTTGGAATTCCTTGAGGTGCGCCAGATTGATCAGCAACACCTGCGTCACCATCTCCTCCGCACTGGTGCGGATCCCCTTCGATATAAGGGCGAGCTTTGCCCCCTGGCCGGCGGCGTTGCCTACGGAGCGAATGGCGTCGAGGGGGACCTTGGGCAGCAGACCTATGTCCCGGGCCCGGGCCTTATCTATGTAGTTGCCGAATGCGCCCGCGAGAAGGACTTCCCGAAGATCGGTCTCGTTGACCCCCATGCGGTCAAGCATGATCCTGACGCCGGCCGTGACGGCGCCCTTCGCCAGCTGCAGCTCGCGGATGTCCTTCTGCGTCACGGAGATGCGCTTTTCACCGCGTTTGGTAAGGAGAAACTCCAGACCTCCGGGACCCTGAACGACGCGCCGGGCGAGCGGACCGCGGGACCCATCGTGCGTCTCGACGATGCGTCCGCTCTCCGTCAGGAGCCCCGCCTTCCGCATGACGGAGATGACGTCGATGAGACCCGAGCCGCAGATGCCGATCGGCTCCGCGTTGCCGATCGTCCGGACCGACAACCCCGATCCGGAGAGCGTAACCCGTTCGATGGCGCCGCTCATACCACGCACGCCGCTCGATATCTGCGCCCCCTCGAACGCCGGCCCGGCGGCGGTAGACAGGGCAAAGAACCTCCCCGCCGGGTCCCGGCCCACGATTTCGCCGTTCGTGCCGATATCGATGGCGAGTGCCGCGCCCGTGCCTTTGTGAAATTGGGTGGAGACAATGACGCCCGTGGTATCGGCGCCGACAAAACTGCCGATGCCGGGCAGCACGTACACCTTCCCCTCGGGGTGTATCGTGAGTCCCAGCTCACGGGCTTTAGTCGTCACGGACCCGGTGGTCACTGGGATATAGGGCGCCAGTGCGAGGTTGCGCGGGTCGATGCCCAGGAAAAGGTGGGTCATCGTGGTGTTCCCCACCACGGAAACCTCGTAAACCCTGGAGGGACTCACGTCAGCCCTGGCACACGTTTCCTCGATGAGCCGGTTCATGAGCGCCCTGATTACCCGGCCGAGCGTATCGAGGCCCTCCTGGTGTTCCATGCCGTACACGATCCTGGATATCACGTCGAATCCATAACGGCTTTGCGGATTGAGGGCGGAGGCGACCGCCAGCTCACGGCCCGTGGAAAGGTCCATGAGGTAACCGACGACGGTCGTGGTCCCGATATCGAAAGCCATGCCCAGCACCCTGTCGGGTTCGCTGCCCCCCACCTCCACGACCTCATCCCCGATCGTCGTGACGGTCAACCGGAAACCGTTGTCACGCATCTTCCGGCCGAGGTCGCGCAGGACCGGTACGTCGAAAGACGCCTTTATCCCCGACCGATCGAGGGCACTCCCAAGCCGCTCCCTGTCCGCAGCCTGATCGTCGAAGGTCGGCGGCGAAAGCTCCAGGCCCATGCGTTTTACAGTGGGGTCCAGGGTGCAGGAGGTCCCTTCGCTGCCCTCTTCCATTATCTGGGCCTGACCGGTCGCGCTTCTTTCGGGTATGCGCATTGTCGCGTCGCCCGTCACCTTGCACTGGCATGCGAGGCGCTGGCCGGACCCGAGGAGATGTCGTCGCCGGGCCTCTTTCTCGGCGGCCGATAAGGGACCCAGTTCGCCTTCCGCTTCGACGGCGCACCGGTAACACCGCCCCTTGCCTCCGCAGGGCATCTCTATTTCCACGCCCGCGGCCTGCGCGGCGGCGGCGAGGGTGGACCCGCGAGCCACCGTGACCGATTGTCCGGAAGGCTCCAGGGTTATCTCGACATGATCTTCTTTCACCTTCCGCTCCCTCATGCCGGCTCTTGCCGGCGACCATGATCCGCTGCGATTATACCAGAAGGTTTTCACGACATAAAGAGAATTAGCTTTTTCATGGCGGGCGAAGAGGAAAACGTCCGTCTGCATGACTATACTTGTGACGAAGGAGGTGGACCTTGGCGCTACCGCATGCATTGCGCCGTGTCACGGATACCGTATGGGAGCTGCCCGCGTCGTACAAGGACGGGATGCGGGTGCCTGCCAGGATTTACGGGACGGACAAGCTGGTGAGGGAGATGGACGACGCGGTCTACGATCAGGTAACCAACGTCGCCACCCTGCCCGGTATCGTCAAATACGCGCTCTGCATGCCGGACGGGCACTTCGGATACGGGTTCCCCATCGGGGGCGTGGCCGCGATGGACGCAGAAGGTGGCGGGGTGATCTCTCCGGGGGGCATCGGCTTCGATATCAACTGCGGCATGCGGCTCATAAAGACGGACCTCACCTATGACGACGTGCAGCCGCGGCTCACCGAGCTCGTGGATAAGCTGTTCGCCGCGGTGCCCGCAGGCGTGGGAAGCACCGGCTTCCTGAAGCTGTCCAGGCAGGAATTCCGCGCCGTCATCGAGCAGGGTGCCCAATGGTGCGTGCGGAACGGCTACGGGTGGAACGAGGACCTGGAGCTGACGGAAGATTCGGGCCGCACACCGGGGGCGGACGCGTCGAAGGTGAGTGAAAGGGCGATAGACCGCGGCTTTAATCAGATCGGCACCCTGGGGAGCGGCAACCACTACCTCGAGATACAGGTTGTCCGCGAGGAGAATATCTGTGACAAAAACCTCGCCCAGACCTTCGGGCTCGACCCGGGACGGATCGTGGTCATGTTCCATTGCGGCAGCAGGGGGTTTGGCCACCAGGTGGCCACCGACTACCTCCAGCTCTTCCTGAAGGTGATGGAGAGCAAATACCACATCCGCATCCTGGACAGGGAGCTTGCCTGCGCCCCCTTTACGTCGCCCGAGGGGCGCGACTATTTTGCGGCAATGAAATGCGCCCTCAACATGTCCTTCGCGAACCGCCAGATGATCCTCCATCGCGTGAGAGAAGTCTTCTCCCGGGTCTATGGACAGCCCGCGGAAAAGCTGGGTATCCGCATGATATACGACATCGCCCACAACACGGCCAAGCTGGAGAGACACACGGTGGACGGAAAGGCCATGTCTCTCCTCGTCCACAGGAAGGGTGCGACAAGGGCCTTCGGTCCCGGAATGGCGGAGATACCCGCGCAATACCGCACGATAGGCCAACCGGTCATCATCGGGGGCAGCATGGAGACCGGCTCGTACCTGCTCGTGGGCCCCGAAGGCGGCAAAGAGACATTTTTCAGCACGCCCCATGGAAGCGGCCGCACGATGAGCCGCACGAAGGCGCGCAAACAGTGGCGGGGAAGAGAGCTGCAAGCCGACATGAAGAAGCGGGGCATCTACGTACGCACGGCCTCCTGGTCGGGCCTCGCCGAAGAGGCCGGAGGCGCGTACAAGAATATCGACGAGATAGTCGGGGCGGCGGAAGCGGCCGGTATCGCGAAAAGGGTGGTCCGGTTCGCGCCTCTGGGCAACATCAAGGGATAGGCAGGCGGTAGACGGCTCGGCAGGGCGTGGGGGCATTCGACGTGGGTTATCACTACCTTGAAGATGTTGCGACGGCGGATATCGCCTTCGAGGCGACGGGCGAGACCGTGGAGCAGGTGTTTGTCGCCGCCGCGGAGGCGACCATGAACGTGATGGTCGAAGAGCTGCGCTCGATCGAAGGGCGCGTCGAAAAACGCATCGAGCTGGAAAACCGCGACCTGGACATGCTCCTCTTCGACCTCCTTCAGGAGCTGGTCTATTACAAGGACGCACAGCAGCTTCTCCTGCGCGTCAGGGAGATCGCGATCGCCGAACGCGACGGTACGTACCTGCTGTCCGCCCGCGCCGCGGGCGAAAAGCTGGACCCCGAGCGCCACGAGCAGCGGGCGGACGTAAAAGCGGTGACCCTGCACCAGTTCACGCTGCAAAAGACCGACGCCCTCTGGAAAGCCCTCGTGATCCTCGATATTTGACAAAATCGTCCACCCGAGGCTTGACGTGACACCCTTTTATTACTATCCTATTGTACAGTGCCGCGCTTTGAGGAGGAGAGACGATGACGACAAAATCGAAGATACTCGTGATTGACGACGAAGATGATTTTTGCGAATTCGTCAAATGGAGCCTCGAAAAGACAGGAAGGTTCGAGGTGGTCGTCTCCACAGACGGCCCTTCGGGGATTGCCAGGGCGGAAACCGAGAAACCGGAGCTGATCCTCCTCGACATAAGGATGCCCCGGATGAACGGCGCCGAGGTCGCGGACAGCCTGCTTCATCGCGACGATACGAGGGATATCCCCATCGCATTCATTACGGGCCTTCTCAACAAAGATGAAGTGCAGAAACGAAGGGGGTATATACACGGCTTCCCTTTCATTACGAAGCCCGTCACAAAAAATGAGTTGATTCAGCAGGTCGATTCCGTGTTCGAGGTCATCGCGAGTCAGAAGGACTTCATTGCCTCTCTCGATAGGTAGACAGGCCTTCGCGTTTCCGCCGCGTCGGCGCATGGGGCCTGTCCGGGCAAAGGCAGTGCCTTGCGCCTTTAGATCGGGAAGGGGTACTTGCCGTTCAGGCATGCCGCGCAGAAATCCGTCCCGCCCAGCTTCCTCAGCTCTTCCGTCCCGAGATATCCGAACGTGTCGACACGAAGCAGGTTCTTCAGGTCCACGTCGGTTCGGTTTGCCCCCAACAATTCTCCGGGCTTGGCCATGGCCATCCCCATAAAACAGGGAAAACGGGGAGGCGGCGCGGTGAGGCGCAGATGAATTTTCCGCGCTCCCGCCTCGCGCAATTTGGGAATCAACACCAAGGCGGTCGACCCTCTGACCAGGAGCGTATCGATCAGGAATATTTCTTTCCCTTTCACCATCTCCCGGTTGATCTGAAACTTCATCTCGGCCCTTTCCAGCCTGTCCTTCTCCTTCGAGATGATAAAAATCCTGCCGATCTCACCCACCGTGTTCAAGGCTTCCTTATAGGGGATGCCGGTGACGCCGTGAAACCCCAGGGCGCCGGGAATGGCCGCCCTGGGAATGGGAACGATCATGTCGGCTTTCAGGCTTTCGGCTTTCCCCAGCATCGCCCCTACTTCCTCACGAAACTCGTAGATATTACGTGAAAACACATTGCTAGCGGGGGAAGCGAAGTCGAGGCATTCCAGGATGCAGGGCCGGGGGTGGGGCTCGGCAAAAGAACTGGTCTTCGCCTCATCTCCCTCGATTACCACGAGCTGTCCCGGCTCGACATCCGCGATCCACTCGAATCTGTCCCGGAAGGCACAGGTTTCAGAGGCGACCGCCCACTCGTAATCTCCCTCCTCGCCTCTCCGTCCGAGGGAAAGCGGCCGAAACCCGAAGGGGTCCCTGGCGGCGATCAGTCTCCCCTTGTGGAGAATTATCAGGCTGAAGGCCGCCTCCCGTCCGAGGAGGGTGAGGACCTTCCTTGCCTTTTCCGGCAGATCCGGGCCCGTTGCCCGGGCGATCATTTGCAGGATGACCTCCGTGTCGGTCTCTGTTTGAAAAAGACCGTCTATTTTCTCCATCAACTGTCTGTATTTCGGCACATGGCCGTTGTGGACGACGGCAATCTTCTCTTTCCTGGAACTCCCGATGATCGGCTGTGAATTCCGCTCGCTCGCTTCTCCGGCGGTGGGATAGCGGACATGGCCTATGGCGACCGACCCATAGTGCGGACGGCTGGACAGGGGTTGTGTGAATATGGACCCCAGCTTCCGCACCTCTGAAAAGGAGCCGTCCTTCAGCCCGGAGACGATCCCCCAGCTTTCCTGCCCCCTGTGAGAAAGGTGTTCCAACCCCGTCCTCACTTCAACGAACGCGTTTCCCTTGCCGATAAACCCGAAAATCCCACTCATCTCTTCTCCTCTACCCGGAACTCATGCACATTGGATGAAAAGGCCGCGCACACCCGAACGTGCCCGACCAATGCGGTGCCGCTGTCACACACCGATAGTATCGCACTAATCCGCCCGCCAGACAAGACCGCCGGGGCGAATGCAGCGATTCCCGGTGCGCTCATTTCTCGTCGCCCATTGTGCCGCTTACCCTGGCTTGACCGGTTACTCGCGCCCGCGCCTGCCGTCACATGGCGGTAACACCTCCCCGTTCGAGGC
>PLSJ01000258.1 GCA_003165115.1 Syntrophaceae bacterium
TCGGGGAAACGTTCCCTGAGCACCCGTTCGAAGGCGTCAACGTCGTAAATGCCCTTGCCGATGAACGAGCCTTCGCCGAAGAGGTCCTGGTAGACATCGGAGACAACCCGGGTATAGGGATCGATGCCGGCATCACTCCCCCACATGCGGGCATAGCGCGACCTGTTCGTGCCGGGCAGGCTTATAGCCACCCGTGGTTGAAGAATGCCGTACCCGCTCACGATCCGCCCCTTATCTACGTCGTAGAGAGGAAGATTGAGGGGATGTGCCATTGCCCCCACGAGCTGTCGCGCCGAATCGCGCGGAAGCTCCGTATCCGTGTCGAGGGTGATGACGTATCTGACGTTCGNNCGGGGACGATGAAACAGGAAAAAGAAATCGCCGGCGGGGCCGCCGTATTTTTCGTTCAGCGCCTCTATCCCCTGCCGGGCCAGCAAAAGGAGCGCTTCATCCCCGGCCGGTTCCTCCTCCGGGGCATCACGGAAGTCGGTAAGCAGGCCAAACCGGATGTTGTCGTCCCGGTTCGCGAGGAACCGGACTTCTAGGGCATCGGCGAGATGTCCGATATTGTCGGGGCTCGTCAGCATGGTCGGGATCACGACCAGAGTGGACGAATCGGGAGGGACCCCCTTCGAGAAGTCCATTCGCGGCAGAATATGGGGTGTGACAAGGCGTGTCGTAAGGAGATTGACCAGTGCTATGGCGAGTGAGCTTACCGAGAAAAGCGCGAGAACGCCGGCGACCCACAGAAGCGGGCCGCGCATGCCGCCGGATGCGGTCTGGGCGACCATGCCTCCTGCGAAAGCCAGCACAAGTGCGAAGATCGAGACCAAGTAGGCCGGCAAAGAAAACCGGCGACCGGCGCTTCTCACCATGTCCGCGACGGACGACCGGACTCTCGCACGGGCTTCGAGCTGCGGCAGCCCCTCATCGATGAGGTAGAAACCCACATGCCTCGCCCGGTCATCACCGTTTGGTGCGGTTGCGGCTTCCTTGGCGAGGCCGACCGCAAGACGGGCCACCTCGTCTTCCGCGAGTCCGCTCTTCTTTGCTACCTCCTCCGTTACATGCCGGTATCGATCACGGGTAACAAAACCCATTTTGCCATAGACTCCGGCAGGGTCCTCCCTCAGGGTCCGCTCGACGGTGCTCATTCCCTCGACGAATTCGCGCCAATCCATGGCGCTCAAAAAGCGCAGGCTCCCGATGCTGTTGCTCATGGAAAGCTGGTCGGCGGCTTGTTGCTGGTTCTCCAATTGGACCAGCTGTTCGATCGTCAGGTACGACTCGGAAAGTTGTTGTTCGATCCAGGTAAGGGGGAGCGCAAGAGGGGCGCCGTGTCCCTGGAGGCGGCGGGAAAATTCCGCGACAAAGGAACTGACCATCGGCGGGTTTGACCGGGCCATGTCGGCGACCGTCAGGATCAGGCTCTTAGGGTCCTTTTCCGCTGTCTCCATTATTTTATCGGCCCAATGATCGGCGCGGTTCCGGTCGATCCTGTCGGTGGCAATCCGCGTTGCAACCCGCCTGAGATTCTCGATCAATGCCAGACGGAGCATGATGGGAATTGCCCATAGCTCGCCCAGCCGCAGCGCAGCGACCGTCTGATAGGCGGTAACGAAGCTGCCGAGACCCTCCGGGTCTACCCGGCCGTCGCCGTGGGAAATTGTCTCCAGGGCAATGTCATAGACGCGGGGAAGCCCCCGGGACGGGCCGTCTTTGAGGCGCGGCAGTCCTTTGGCGTATCCCTTCGGCAAGAGCCTTTTCGCCGTCCGGACTTGTTCCTCGATAAGATAGAAGTTGTCGAGCAGCCATTCCCCGGCGGGAGTAATCCTGCGGCTTGCCTTCACGGCCTCGGCCACTATGTCACGGACTTCGAGAAGGACGACTTCATTGGCGGCAAGCCTTGCCAGCAACTTCTCCGGGGCACGGTCTTCGCTCACGGCGTGCACGGCCGCAAGGCTCCTGCCGTGCTCTTCCATCTGAGAAGCGCTGAACAGCTCCGACCGCAGCGGCGCATCCTCGCCGGAGTCCTTTTTCGCGAGAGCGCCTCTATGGAGGATGGCCTTTAGAGAGGAAAAGTTCCCAAGACTGATCTTTGAGAGTGGTGTCACGGTGAAGCTCCCTTATGGAAAGGGACCAAAGCGAGAGGAAGGGAAATACGATTACGACCGCTGCTTTTGACCCCCCCTTCTCGCGCGATGGAGGGCAGTATCGCCTCTGGGTAGGTTTGACGAACGGAACTGCCCATAGTCTATACCTTTCAGGTCGATTTTACCACCCTCCATTGAGGAAGTCGGCTCTTCGCCGTCGTGTTTTCTTCGGCAGTTCACGCTTTCCATCCTTACGCGCAGAAGACGGGCGTATACATATTTGGTTGCTATTTGAACAGAATTGGGGATAATAAGAATGAGATATCCGTGACCGAATCCACCAGGGAGGCACTTTCATGGAAGGAAAGAAGGTTAGCGAGAGCGCGGTGCTCACGGCTCAAGTCATGTCGCCGCTGGATGCGAACATCGCCGGCAACGTGCACGGCGGCATAATCATGAAGCTCATCGACGATGCGGGCGGTGCGGTTGCATACCGGCATGCGCGGAGCAACGTCGTCACCGTATCCATAGACCGTTTAAGTTTCCTCCACCCGGTCTTCGTCGGGGACCTCGTCACCTTCAAGGCAAGCATCAACATGGCCGGCACCTCGTCCATGGACATAGGCGTGCGGGTCGAGGCCGAAAATCTCATTACCGGGGAGGTGCGCCATACAGCTTCGGCTTACCTGACCTACGTGGCCCTGGATGCCGATTTAAAGCCTAAAGAAATTGCGCCCCTGATTCTCGAGACCGAAGAGCAGGAGCGCCGTTCCCGCCAGGCACTGGCACGAAGAAAGATCCGCAGGCAGGAAAGAGAGGGGACCCTGGGAACGTAGTGATATTATAGGGGCAGCTGCCCAATCCTGTCCCGAGGTTACTCCGTGGGATGACCGCTCGCGGTCCGTCGCCTTTCGCGCTCTTCCACCACGCAGGATACCCCTTTGTTCTCGAACCCCGGCGTAAAACACCCGCTGTCCGAAACACACGTCGCCGGTCGCCGGTCGCCTGATTTCCAGCGGTTGACGAGGGCCGGCTCCCGGATAAGGGGCCTGCACAGGGAGATGTAGTCGGTGACTTGTGAGGCGACCAGCCTCTCCGCCGTCTCGATGGCACGTATGCCGCCCACCAGCATGAGGGGCACGGAGACTTTCCTCTTGTACTTCCGTGCGGCTGCCTCGTAGTAAGCCTAGGGGTCTTGTGTCCCTGTGCGGGAAGGCTTGTTCTTTCCGGAGAGGAACGTTCCGCCGCTTATCTCGATGGCGTCGATACCGGCCTCTTCGAGCATCACTGCGGCCTCGATCATCTCCTGCACTGTGAGGCCGCCGGGAAGAAAGTCTTCGGAATTGAGCTTGATGAGTACGGGGAATGCGGAACCTACCGCCTTCCGAATCGCTTTGAGCACCTCGACGGGGAGGCGCGCCCGGTTCTCTATGCCGCCGCCGTAGTCGTCTTTTCTCTTGTTGAAATAGGGTGAAAGGTACTGGCTCAGCAAATACCCGTGGGCCGCGTGGATCTGGACCGCGTCAAACCCTGCGCCGCGGGCCCTCGCCGCCGCGCGGGCAAAGGCATCGGCGGCCTCCTCGATATCCCCTATGGTCATCTCTCTTCCCACGGGTCCGGAGTCCGTTTCCATGACCGACGGCCCCATGGGCTCAATGCCGCTTATCTGGAAGGCCCCGCGGGAACCCGCATGGGCAAGTTGCAGGGCTATTTTGCCCCCGGCGGCGTGAACGGCGTCCGCCATCGCCGTCAGCCCCGGAATCGACCCGTCGGAGTCGACCCCAAGCTGCCAGCTCAACGCCTGTCCCTCACGGCTCACGTACGCGTGACCACTGATAACGAGCCCGACGCCGCCAAGGGCAAGCTGTGCCTGGACGTCGATAAGCCTCGGTGTAACGGCGCCGTCGTCGGCCGCCAGCCCTTCCCATGTGGCCGAGCGGACAAAGCGGTTTGCCAGGACCATGTCCTTAATGGCCGTCGATTCAAAAAGTTCGGACATTCCGGTCTCCTCCTTTGAAACATGTGCATTCGCGGAAAAGGTGCCTACCCTTCTTTCAGGAGCGCGAGCAGATCACAAGTGTTTTCGAGAATAATATCGGGCCGCGCCTTCGCGACGGCGTCTGCGTCCTCCACGCCGGTACGGACGTAGACGGCGATGGCCCCGGCGCTTTTCGCCGCGATGATATCCGATTCCGTGTCCCCGACGGCGAGGCAGCCGCCGATAGGGACATCGAGCCTTTTCGCGCACGCGAGGAGAACGTCGGGGGCGGGCTTACGCGAAAAGACCTCGTGCGACGTGACGATGGCGTCGATAAATCGGCTCAGGCCAAGTCGCATGAACCGCTTCCACTCATCCTCGGGCGTCGACACCCTGCCGGTGGCGATGCCGATCTTCACCCCGCTGCTTTCGAGGTGCGCGAAAAGTTCCTCCACCCCCGGAAACGCTTTGACCTCTTCCGGCTCGGCCTGCCTGAAAAGATGTTTGATCCTTTCTTTGCATGCATCGAAGGTGCCGTCGTCGGTGCCCGGTGGAAATACTCCCTCCAGGATGTCCCTCAGACTTTTGCCTTTTCTCAGGTAATGCTCCAGGAGGCCTCCGGGGACCGGCCCTATGCCGTGGTCCGCTAAGCCTTCGTTGAAGACCTTCCTGTAGACGCTGAAGCTGTCGACGAGGGTACCGTCGATATCGAAGATTACCGCCCTCAAGCCTTCCTTTTGAAACATAGCCGCCACCGTCGTGTGCCTCTTATAGCTTCCGATGGATAGTGTATGCCAATGATGCGCGCCTGGCAAGGCCGGAAAGCCCCGCCTCCGGCCCGTGGACATGGGCGGAGAGAGCAGCAATCGTTTCCCCCCGCATTTTTGGCTTGACGCCTGAGATGAACCGAATGACAATGAATTTATGGGAAGGGATGTGAGTCCATTTGGCGAAATATCGATTCGGCACGCAGGCTCTTTACGAGCAAAAAAGGAGTCCTTCGTATGACAACGAATCTTCCGTCCAGGGTCGACCGGCGCTTGGTCTTGCTTGTCCTGCTGTTCCTCGCGATTATGGCGGGTTGCGCGAGCATGGAAGAACAAGGCGGCGCCGCCGGCCCTGCAGGAATGCGTTCGGACGGTACGGCAGGCTATTTGCCGGACAAGACGCTGCCCGATAGTCTTGCGCTGCTTCCTTCCCCACCCGCGGCTGCTTCCGCCGCCCAGGCGGCAGACGTCGAGGCCGCCGGCAGGGCCCTCCGCTTCCGCGGCACACCGCCCTGGGCGCTGGCGACCGGGGACGACGACCTGACGTTTCCGCACGCGGCCGGTGCCTTCAGTTGCGCGCTGAACGCTCCGGTCACGGAGGAAGAGACGCCGCATCTCTACGTCTTGCTGCGCCGCAGCCTTGCCGACGCCGCTCGTTCCACCTTCGCGGCCAAGGACCACTACGGGCGCGCGCGGCCGTTCATGACAAACAAGGAGCCCACCTGCTCGCCGGATGCGGAAAGGCTAATCAAGAGTCCTTCCTATCCGTCCGGGCACGCGGCCATCGGCTGGGCGTGGGCGCTCATCCTCACCGAGGTCGCGCCCGACCGGACCGACGCGGTGCTGGCACGCGGCCTCGCCTTCGGGCAAAGCCGCGTGATTTGCAATGCGCATTGGCAGAGCGACGTGGATGAAGGCAGGGTGATAGGGGCGACCACCGTTGCGCGGCTGCATGCCGACCCTGCCTTCCGTGCGGACGTGGAGGCCGCCAGGACCGAAATCATGGCGGCCCGCGCGAAGGGTCTCAAGCCGGCGCGCGACTGCGCGGCGGAGGCGACAGCATTGGCCGCCTTTTTGCCAAAGAGATGAACACGACAAGGTCCGACTTAACGCCGCCGGCACTCCGTTCGGCGATAAAGGATATCAAGACAAAAGGCCTCGATAAAAAGCATAGGGCCGGATACGAACGCCACCCGGTAGCAAAGGAAGAGTTCGGCGTATGGCGCGATGAGCAGGCCTGGGGTGACGATTGAAATGGGGAGACGTGGTGGTACAGGTTGAAGGCTTATAGATAGGTATCGATGAATAGAGGGCCTTTTTGTTCGGCGGTGGGCGCGGCCATGTTGCGGCGGTAGGCCGCTATCGCCACGGTCCTGAAGGGCTTGTCTGGACCGTAAGACGGGGTGAGGGCTTGGGAGACGCGTGAACGCCGGTCGATGTGTGCCNNGCGTGAGGCGGGGGTGGGGTTGATGCGCGCGAGAGGCGAACGCCTTTCCGCGCGGATGGTGCTGCCGGTTGTCCTAGCTGCCAATGCTTGCACGAAAGACACCCCTGTCCGGCTTCGTTGGGCTGTCTGGCGGCTCCGGCGGTCTCCTAAAAGGCGATATCCGCGGCGAAAGACCCGGCGCTTTCCGTCCTACCCTCGCGGATAGTTTGGCTTATTTTCAGCAACTATATATATTATACGCTGTAATACGCATTTTGTCAAGAGAAATATCGTCCTCCTTATGGAGCTTATCGTGTCCCGACCTTATTGAAGAAGGTCGATCTCCTGGCAAGAGCGAAGATACGACACACCCGATAAGGCCGGTGGAGCGTCACTCGTGGTGGTGAGACGGGGGCCTTATCGGGTGTGGAAGACAAAGGGGCGAGCCTTACACGGTGCGCCCCGCGCTTGATCAGCCCGAGATGAAAGGAGAAACGGGTGTGTAAAGGGCCGCCCAGTCTTTGCGCCCCACCCGAATTACCTTGCCTTCCAGGGACATATAGACATAGTCGTCCCGCACCCAGCCGGTCACTTCTTCTTTTCCGTGCCTGACCTTGCTGGTCTCGATGAGTTGCATAGCTTTCTCGATGTGTGAATCGCTCATTGAATTCCTCCTTGTGCCTTGACTTTGTTGGATCCTTATTTGGCTCCTCCCGTGGCACGTTGTATACACAAACTGCATACAGTGTGCCACGGTTGCCCGTTGGTGGCAATTCATTATAGTGAACAATGTGATACCGTCTACGTGTCGATGGCCCTACACGTTCAGTATCGTGAACTGGCGTTGTCCCGCATCCGCGCAAGCTGACAGATGCGGCAGACAACTGGCAATTACTGCGGATATAGCGATAAGGATAGAATAATGCCAGGGCGCACCCACAGGATGTGAAGGGGCGTCGCGGTGTTTCAGGCATGGCAAGGGGGGATGTGGCGACCCGGATGCGCCGGGCGCTAAAGAAAAAGGGCAGGTCGCGGGACCTGCCCTTTCGTATACGTGTGACGTTCTATCGTATGCTGCTGATTTCACCCCCATTTGCGGGCATGGGTATTTTTTCGTATGCTTCGGGTATCTCGAAGAGGCTGTCGGGCACCGACGTCTTGATATTGCTGTATTCGATGCTCCAATTGCCGTTGAGCGCCGCCGTTTTTATGGGGAAGTTGATGTCGGGCGCCACCCACTGATAGAATGGCTCGCCCAGCTCCCCGCCCGTGGTGAGGACCTCGTATTTCTTTGTCGTGCGTCCGTTGACCGTTTCAGAGCCCAGGAGCTTCCGGTTGCCGTCCAGCGATTGCCTCTCTTCGATAACGGGTTTCTTTTTGGGATCGAAGGGCATCTCTATGTACGCCTTCTGCTCCGGCAGCACGATCCAGGACTTGTTCTTGTCGTGCCTGATGATCGCGTATTCCGAGGCGTTCTTCGACTCTATGCGGTACTTGTTCCCTTTTACGTAAAGCTTCCCCGTCTGTTCCTGGTCACCCTCCCGCGTGGTCATATCGGCGGAAAGCTCTACCGCCTGCGCATAGAACGGGAACCCGAGGAGAAAAAGGATTGCAGCAAGACCTAACCGCACGCGTGGCATTGACACCCCCTGGTTTTGCGCTCACGTCATAATCGTAATATAGTCATCGGGGGAGACAAAATAAACCGCCCCATCGCCGCGACCGGGCGGAATGCTCCTGAAAGGCCTAAAGACCTTCTTTTCTCAGCTCTTCGAGCAGCGATTTCTGTTTGTCCGTGAGCTTGCGCGGGACCTCTATGGCTACCTCGACGTACTCGTCGCCCGCCGCCAGCTTGCCCGTTTGCGGCACGCCGAGGCCTTTGAGGCGCACCTTGGAGCTCATTTGTGTCCCGGCGGGGATCTTTATCCGCTTCGGCCCTTCTATGGTGGGCACCTCCACGTTTCCCCCGAGAAAGGCGTCGGTCATTTTCACCTGTACTTTCAAGTAGATGTCGTTCCCCACCCTCTTGAATACGGGGTGTTCCGCGACCTTCACCGTCACGTACAGGTCGCCGGTCCTGCCCGCGTAAGGGTCCCTGCTCCCCTTGCCGGGGAGTCTCAATTTCTGGCCGGTATTGATGCCTTTCGGGATCTTCACCTTGATCTCTTCCGAGCCCCTGTCGCTGGTGAAGGAAAGGACCTTTTCCGATCCCCTGACGGCATCCATAAAGGGTATTTCCAACTCGTAATGCAGGTCGAGCTCGCCTGCCGGCGCCTGTTCCCTGGTGACGAAATCGCCATAGTCGTACACGCGCCTGCCGGCCTTTCCCGTTCCTCTTCCGGCGCCCGGTCCCGCGGGCTGCCTGCCGAAGATCATGCTGAAAATGTCGCCCGTGCCGAAGCCGAGGTCCTTGTAGAGGTCGCCTATGTTGAAACCCTTGTAAATGTCCTCCTGCGTGTACCTCTGCTGGAACCCGCCCATGCCGTAGGTATCGTATTCCTTCCGCTTGTCCTTGTCGGAGAGGACCGCGTAGGCCTCGTTGATCTCCTTGAACTGCTCTTCCGCCTGCTTGTTCCCGGGGTTCCTGTCCGGGTGAAACTTGAGGGCCAGCTTCCGGTAGGCCTTTTTCACGTCCTCTTCCGATGCCGATTTCTGTACGCCGAGGATTTCGTAATAGTCTTTCTTAGCCATGATCACCACCTGTGAGAGCGATATATGTGCCGACCTCCCGCGTGAGCGCCCCGGCGACGGTCCTGCACTTGACCTTCAGCACGTAGACGACCGGCCGCTCACGGTCGAATTCGGAAATAGTCTCGTAGTTCCCCATCCCTTTCGCGATAATCATACTGCCGTCTTCCCACAACTCCCGCACCTTTCCCGACATCTCTTCCCGTCTTATGCCCACCTCGTCGGTCCCCGTGGAAATGACGGCGCCCTCCATCTCTCCCTCACCGAACCGGACCACGTCAACGACGGACATATCGTTTTGCACCGGGTGCTCCTTTACCGCGTAAAACACCTGCTTTCCCATCTGCGTCAGGCGGCCCGCGAGGGGCCGGTCAAAAACAAAATCGCCGGGATTGTCTCCCAGGATCAAAATTTTGCTACTAATATAAGCCTGATGCGCTATTTTGGCCATGTCGCCGTCAAATCGGACGTGATCGGCGTTGTACGACTGCTCCAGAAAGAAATCTCCGCCGTTGCCGAGCGCCGATAAGTGAAAGAGACCTTCGAGGGTATCGGGGAAAAGGCCCCGCAGCTGCTCAAGGGCGTCGCACGCCCGCCGGAAATCGACCGCCTTCGCCCCGGCGTAAGGGTCGTACGCCCCGGTCTCGCCCTTCACGTATTTCAGGAGCCGGTTCGAGATGGACGT
Organism: Syntrophaceae bacterium; assembly: GCA_003165115.1. Classification (GTDB taxonomy): domain Bacteria; phylum Desulfobacterota; class Syntrophorhabdia; order Syntrophorhabdales; family WCHB1-27; genus BOG-1155. The sequence goes on from PLSJ01000258.1 coordinate 9,638, forward strand.
GGGGGACCGGGTGGCGTCGAAAAGCTCATCCACGAGCCGGCAGCAGGCATCGATGAGCGTGTCGTCCCCGTGGGAGAGGGTGACGGCCTGCCTCGCCAGGTTTTTCAGGCAGTCCCTGCAGTGTTCGCGCACTTTCATGATGCACCCCGCGTTTAAATATAGCCCAAAGGCTTTACAAATCACATCGAAAAAAATAAACTTTATACCATGCCTATTTACGAATATTACTGCGACGCCTGTAAAAAAAGATCGTCCTTTCTGCTGCTCCGGGCGGACGAGCCGGTCGAGCCTTACTGCAAGCGCTGCAAGTCGCCGGCCGTGAAAAGGGTGCTCTCCCGGGTCGCCGTCATCAGGAGCGAAGAGAAGAGGATGGAGAGCCTTCTCGACCCCGCCTCCTTAGGCGACCTCGACGAGAACGACCCTCGGTCCGTGGAAAAGCTGATGAAAAGGATGGGCAGGGAATTCGGCGACGAGCTGGGCGAGGGGTTCGAAGGCGAGATGGAAGAGGCCCTCGCGGGAGGAGAGGCTAGTCCCGAAGCAGATCTGTAAGCGGTCCTTTGCCCTCTCTCAAAAGCTGCACCCCGTCGTCGACGAGGCTGATGACGGTCGAAGGCTCACCCATGATGATCCCGCCGTCGATCACGAACGACACCTGTTTCTTGAAATATCGCTCGATCTCCCTCGGGTCGGAGATATATTCCTGGGTGGCCGATTTCGCCGTGGTATTGATTATGGGTCTCCCCAGCAGGTTGACGAGCGCCCTGGGCACCTCGTGGTCGGGCATCCTGACGCCCAGCTCCTTCTTCGGCGTCATGAGGAGCCTCGGCACTATCCTTTTTGCCTTCAGGATAAACGTATAGGCGCCGGGCAGCGTGCTCTTCAGGATATGGAAGGCGAAATCGGTGAGCACGGCGTAGTCGCTTATGTCCTTGATGTCCTTGAAAATGATGCTCAGCGGTCTTTTTTCGCTCAGGCCCCGCATCGCGTAGAGGGTCTTGATCGCCTTTATGTTGAACAGGTCGCATCCCAGGCCGTAAAAGGTGTCGGTCGGGTAGCTGATGATGGCGCCCGCCTCCAGGCTCTCTTTGATAAATGCGGTCGTCTTCGTTTTGGGCCTTGCCGGGTTCCATTCGACGATCATCGCTTCCTCCCCACGTACCGCGCCAGCGCGCGCTGCTTCGATCCCACGGTGAAAATTCCCTCTTCATAAAACAGGAGGTCCAGGTCGCGGAAATAGCCCAACAGCTCGCCGTCGTCCAGCAGGTAGTCGGGGTTCCTGGGCCTGTCGATGGTGTTTTGGCGCTTCAGGAACGTCTCGTAGATGAGCAGGCCGCCGGGGACGAGCAGCCTCTCGATCTCGCCCATGATCTCTCTCACGAGAAAATAGAAGACGATCACGCACCCCGCGACGGCGGGCCTGAAAGGCAGGGACGCGGCATCGCCCTGTGCGATCGCGAGTCCCGCGCGCTCCCTCGCTGCGGCCTCGGAGGCGAGCCTGATCGCCTCGGAGGACCTTTCGAGACCGTAGACGGACAACCCGGTCCGCGCGAGGAAAAGGAGGTCCGTGGCCTGGCCCATGGCGATGTCGATGACGGGCTTGCCGCGGGGCATGAGGGGAGAAAACCGCGTGAGAAGGCCGTGCGCCTCGTTCTTCCCGGCATAGAAGCCCTCCCGGTACCGCTTGTCCCAATCAGCCGCCAAAAAGGCGCCTCCCGTTGCCCCACAGGAACTTCTCCCTCACCTCGTCCCCGAGCGCGTCGATCCGGGGCTTGTAGCGGCTGAAGGAGAGCAGGGGATAATCGGAGCCGAAGAGCACTTTGTCCTGCAGGAACGCCGCGGCATACCGGTACAGGTCGTCCGAGTAAAGGAAAGGGGAGGCGGCGAGGTCGTAGTAGACCAGGGAGAAGATTTTCTTCACCTCCGGCATCAGCTCGTAGAAACAGATGCCGCCGCCCATGTGGGCCAGGACGATCTTCAGGGCCGGGTGCGCTTCCACGAAGGCGGCCACCTCGTTGAAGTCGGCCTCTGTCTTGCCCGGATAACAATGTCCCACCGGCTCGTTCAGGTGCATCAGGAGCACCATGCCCGTCCGCTCCATGTACGCGGCGAGGGCGTCGATGCTTTTTCTCTCGCCTGCGCCGAAGGGGCGGTCGTACCAGGCGATCTCCCCCACGCCGCGTGCGCCCTTCCCGAAGCAGCGCCGGGCCTCGGCCAGGGCCTTATCCCCATCGTCCCTGTCGACGAGGACAAAGGGTATGATCCTGCCGTCTTTCCGGGCAATATCGAGCACGTAATCGTTGGCGAGGCGCACACACGCGGCGTCGCTGAAGGGGAAGCAGCCGGTGACCACACGGTCGATGCCCTCCCGGTCCATATAGGCGACCAGGGCGTCGCCGTCGGCCATCCTGGAGCGGCTGTCGCCGTAGATCGCGGCAAACCCCTTATCCCCGGCCGCGATCGTTTCCCTGCGTCCTATCAGCTCGGGCGGGAATATGTGGGTATGGCTGTCCAGCACCTGCATACCTGCTATTATAAGGCTTCCGTGCCCGAAATAATAGATTTTTTGCCGGCGACGTGCTATAAGGTCAATATGGCCTTGCGTATCGTTTTCTTCGACTGCGACGGCACGCTCACCACGGTCGGGAGCAGTTGGCAATACATCCACGAAAGACTCGGCATATGGGACAGGCACGCGGACGAGTACCAGCGGCTTTTCCGCGCAGGCGAGATCGATTACCTCGAATTCTGCAGGCGGGACGCGTCCCTCTGGAAGGGCATGAGTGAGACGCGCGTCCTCGGGATAACGGCGGAGATCCCTTACCACGAGGGGGTGAAAGAGACGGTGCGGGCGCTCGGGAGCGAAGGCGTGCTCACGGTCGTCCTGTCGACGGGCCTCTCCTTTCTCGTGGACAGGGTGATGAGAGAGCTGGGCATGACGGCCGCCGTCGCCAACGAGCTGGTCGTGGAAAAAGGCGTCCTCACGGGCGACATCAGGATAAACGTGGCGCACGACGCGGGCGGCGGTGGACTCCACGACAAAGGCTACTGGGTGAAGCGGGTTTTGCGCGAGAGGGGTTTGAGGAAGGAAGAGTCCGCGGCAATCGGCGATGGCGAGGGCGACCGGGGCATGTTCGAGGAGGCGGGTGTGGCCGTCGGGTATCACCCGAGCGCGAGTGTCCTTCCCCTCCTCGACCACGCACTGTACAACGGTTCTTTCAAAGAGGTCCTAGAGGTACTGAGAGCGCACAGGTGAGAACAGGCCGCCGGAGGTTGACGGACGACATACGGCTTTTCCTGACCCTCACGATAGCCTTGTCCCTGCTCGCCGTCTTCGGCTGCGCCCCGAAAACGGTAAGGATTGACGATTCGGCCCCCGCCGCGAGGATGTCGAACGATATCGTCCGGTACGCGGTGACCCTCCTCGGCAAGCCGTACAAGAACGCGGCCAAGGGACCCGACGCCTTCGATTGCAGCGGTTTCGTCTACTATGTGTACCGACGGTTCGGCATGAGTGTCCCCGTTTCGACGGAGGGGCTCAACAAGATAGGCTACGAGATCGGACCGGCCAACGTCGCCTCGGGCGATCTGGTCGTTTTTCTCATAAAACGCGAACATCACGTGGGGATCATGATCAACAGGCTGGAGTTTATCCATGCCTCGAAATCAAGGGGGGTCACCGTGGACAGCGTCGAAGCCGCCTACTGGAAGCGCAATTTCTCTCACTTCAGGCGCATCCTCTGACGAAAGAGGCCAACGAGCGCCGCACGCGGCGACACCCTGAGCGGGTCGTCTATTTCCCGGCAGCTTTTTTCATATAATCTTCGAGGTTGATCTCGTTGTAATGGTTTCCCTTCATGTAGGCAAGGATCGCTTTATAGTCCCCGCTCTTGACATATCCGGGTATCTCACCCACGCGCTTCCCCGAAGATTCGAGGAACCAGGAGGACGGGGTGCCGCTGATGCGATAGAGCCTGCCCAGGTCATCGGACTTGTCCGCGTCCACGCGCAGAAAGACGAAGTCTCTCTTCAGGACGGCCGCGACCTCTTTATCGGCCAGCGTCTTGCTGTCCATAAGGGTGCAGTAGTAGCAGGATCTGCTGAAGAAGTAGAGGAGGAGCGGCTTGTTCTCTTTTTTCGCCGCCTTCAGCGCGTTGGTGTAATCCTCCGAAGAGGCGGCGAAAGCGAAAGAGGACAGGAGGAGAAGGGCGATTGCAAGAACGAATGAAAACTTTTTCATGGTGAGCTAGTATAGTACGAACGGCGAGGAGATTCAAGCGGGGTCAGCGATTCCCGGTGCGCTCATTTCTCGTCGCCCATTGTGCCGCTTACCCTGGCTTGACCGGTTACTCGCGCCCGCGCCTGCCGTCACATGGCGGTAACACCTCCCCGTTCGAGGC